>DATEIF010000351.1:0-22289 GCA_035279205.1 Vineibacter sp. | reverse complement strand
CGCGACAATGGCGGCTTCCGCCGCCTGCACCAGGAGGATTTCTGCCAGGCGCTGGGCCTGCCGCCGGCGAAAAAATCGCAGGCCGATGGCGGGCCGGCGCCGGCCCGCATGATCGAGACCATTCGCGCCCACTCCAGCGCGCCGCACGAGGACGCCTGGACTTTCGCATGCGCCCTGATGCTGCGCTGGCTGATAGCCAGCATCGACGGGCACGCCAAGAACCTCGCCATGTTGATCGGCGCCTACGGCCGTGCCCGCCTGGCGCCGCTCTATGGCCTGGCCAGCGCCCTGCCCGCGGTCCGTGCCGATACGGCGCCACTGACGCTCGCCACGCCGATCGGCGGCGAATACGAGATCGACCGCATCACACGGCAACACTGGCAGAAGTTCGCGACCACTGCGCGTCTGCCGGCAAGCGAGGTCGTGGAGCGCTGCCGCGCCATGGCGACAGCTCTGCCCGATGCGCTACATGCGGCCGCACGGCAGGCGCGCGACGACGGTGTCGACCACCCGGTCATCGGCCGCCTGGTCGCGTTGCTAAGCGCGCGCGCCGACCGCTGCCTGCGCGCGCTCGCGGCGTAATTTTTTCGGACCGCGGGCGTCCACGCCCGCATTCGCTCGCAGCGAAGCGAAGAGCGAAAAACTGTCGGCGCTGACGCGCCGGTGCGCGCGTGGACGCGCGCGGTCCGAAAATCAGTCTTTACCTCGCGTCCGCTCTTGTTATGTTATGTCATAACATTTCACGAGGAGAGCGACGGATGGCGTGGGGGCGGATGGCAGCGGCGGCTGCGGCGTGTGTTGTGTTGCCGACGATCGTGCTGGCCCGCGATCTCACCATTCGCGACGACAAGGGTCCGGTGGCCGGCGCGCAGGTTTCCATCCGCGGCCAGAGCGGCAGCTATGTGACCGACGCCGCAGGCATCGCCCGCCTGCCGGATCGACCGGCCGCCACAACAGTGCTCGATATCGTGACGCCAAGCGGTGCGCGCTTCGAGCGCACGATCGATGCCGGGACCGCGACCGTCGATGTTGCCGAACCACCGCCGCTGTCGCCTGGGACCTTGCCGACGCTGCGGGTGACGGCAAGCCCGCTGTCGCGCGGCATCGATGACATCGCGACGCCGGCAACCGTGCTGGCCGGCGACTCGTTGAACCAGCGGCGTCAATCAAGCCTGGGCGAGACGATCAAGGACATCCCCGGCGTCGCCTCGACGCAGTTCGGCCCCGGTGCCAGCCGCCCCATCATTCGCGGCATGGACGGCCCGCGCGTGCGCGTGCTGTCCGACGGCGTCGACACGCTCGATGCCGCAACCGTCAGCCCGGATCACGCCGTCACAAGCGATCCGTTCCTGGCCAAGCAGATCGAGATCCTCAAGGGACCGGCCACGCTGCTCTATGGCGGCGGCGCCATCGGCGGCGTCGTGAACGTGACCGACAACCGCATCCCCACGTCGGTGCCCACCAAGGGCTACGAAGGCGAAGGCCAGATGCTATGGGATCCCAACGCATCGGCGATGACGGGCATGCTGGGCTTCACCGTCGGCGTGCCCAACGTCGCGCTGCGCCTGGAAGGCACGCACCGGCTGAGCGACGACTACTTCACGGCGCGGAAATTCGGCGATCCGCCCTCGCGCCGCGTGCGCAACTCGTTCAACGACACCACGAGCTGGAGCGCCGGCGGCTCGTGGATCGGCGAGTGGGGCTATCTCGGCGCCGCCTTCTCGGACCAGAAGAAGGAATATGGCATCCCCAGCGAAGCCACCACCTTCATCCGCATGCACAGCCAGCGTGTCGATGTGCGTGGCGAGCTCATCGAGCCGTTCACGGGCATCGAAAAGGTGCGCTTCCGGCTGGGCCACGTGAACTACCGGCACAAGGAGATCGAGGACGGCGAGGTCGGCACGACGTTCAAGAACAACGCCACCGACACGCGGCTGGAGATCGTCCATAACCCGATCGGCGGCCTGAAGGGCATGGTCGGCGTGTCGAGCTTCTGGCGCGACTTCAAGGCCCAGGGCGATGAAGCCTTCATCGCGCCGACCAAGACGCGCAACCATGCGCTGTTCCTGCTCGAGCGCTACAGCTGGGACAGCTTCTACATCGAAGGCGGCCTGCGCTACGAGTGGCAGAGCATCGATGTGAAGAGCGACCAGCCCGACCGCCGCCACCATGGCTTCTCCGCCTCGCTGGGCGCCATGTGGGACTTCACGCCGGGCTACACGGTGGGCCTCACCTTCTCGCGCTCGCAGCGCCTGCCGACAGCCGAGGAACTGTTCGCCAACGGACCACACGTGGCGACCGGACAGTTCGAGATCGGCGATCCGCGGCTGAAGGTCGAGACCTCGCACAACCTCGAGCTCAGCCTGCGCAAAAAGACCGGCGCCCTGCAGTTCGGCGTCAGCCTGTACCGCAACGTGGTGCATGATTTCATCTTCGCCGCCGAGACCGGCGAAGTGATCGACGACCTGCGGGTGGTGAACTTCCGCCAGCAGAACGCGGTGTTCTACGGCATCGAGGCCGACGCCAAGTACGCCGTCACCGAGTATCTCGATGCCTCGGTCTTCGGCGACTATGTGCGCGCCAAGCTGCGGGGTGGTGACGGCAACCTGCCGCGTATTCCGCCGGGGCGGCTCGGCGGCCGCCTCGATGCGCGCTGGGAGCAGTGGAAGGCGTATCTGCAATACTATCACGTCTTCAAGCAGGGGGACGTGGCGGCATTCGAGACCAAGACCGGCGGCTACAACATGCTGAACGCCGGCATCTCTTTCACCAGCAGCCTGGGCCCGCTGACCGCCTATGAGGTCTTCCTGCGCGCCAACAACCTGCTCAATGAAAAGGCCATCGTGCATACGTCGTTCATCAAGGACTCGGTTCCCCTGCCCGGCATCAACGTCCTGGTCGGCGCCCGCTTCACGTTTTGAAACCTGGGAACGCGGGCGTCTCGCCCGCTCATGTCAAGCGAAAGCGACGCTTTCGCTTGATGCGGGCCGGAGGCCCGCGCTCCCAGGGAAGAAGACCGCAACCTCTGTCCGGCGTATCCTGGGCCTCGCCTACTCTTTCCGGAGGCAGCGATGCTGACGCTCTATTTTGCGCCGGGCTCCAGTTCGATGGCACCGCACATCGCCTTGCACGAGGTCGGTGCGCCGTTCGAGCGGCGCGCCGTGTCGTTTGCGCGCAAGGAGCAGCGCGACCCGGCGTTCCTCGCCATCAACCCGGAAGGCAAGGTCCCTACCCTGCTGATCGATGGACGGCCGCTCACCGAAGTGGCCGGCATTCTCTATTACCTTGCGCGGCGCTTCCCCGAAGCGAACCTGCTGCCCGTCGACGATCCCGAGGCCGAGGCGCAGGTGGTGGCGTGGATGTCGTTCATCGCCTCGACCCTGCATCCGGCGCGCCGGCGCGGGATCGAGGCGGCGAACGTGGCCTGGGCACTGGCCGAAGCACGGCTGGGCCGCCGTGACTGGGCGGTCGGCCGCTACTCCGTCGCCGACATTCACCTCTTCCGCCTGTTCTGGCGCCTGGTGGGATCGCTGAAACCAGACCGCGGCGCGTTCCCGGGACTCTATGCCCACTACGAGCGCATGATGGCGCGACCGGCGGTACAGCGCACCATCGCGGTCGAAGCGAACGTCGGCTACGAGCTGCCGGGCATGGCCGAGCCGCGCGTCGGATAGCCGGGCTTGACGCCAGTGACCGCCGTCGCGCTATATGCGCGCCTCATGCCGCGCGTGTTTCGATGAAGGCCACCAAGATCGCAGCCCGCTGAGCCGCAACAACCGATCGTGTTGTTGCGGCGCTTCACCGCCAGGGTGCTTCCACGTCCAGGACGCTGAGCGCCGCCGAAATTCATTTCGCGCGGAGTTTTGTCGTGCCTGTTTCCAGGACCTGGAGCTATTGCCTGCCGGCGGCGCTGCTGCTGATGGCGCCCTTCGACCTGCTCGCCTCGCTGGGCATGGACGTCTATCTGCCGGTCGTGCCCAGCATGCCGGCGATCCTCGACACCACGCCGGCCACCGTTCAGCTGACGCTCAGCCTCTATCTGGTCGTGCTCGGCTGCGGCCAGCTTGTGTTCGGTCCGCTGTGCGATCACGTCGGCCGCCGTCCGGTGCTGCTGGGCGGCTGCCTGCTGTTCATCGCCACATCCGCGGGCCTTGCGCTGGTGACCTGGGCGCCGGCATTCGTGGCGCTGCGTGTCCTGCAGGCCGCCGGCGCCGCCGCAACACTGGTGGCGACATTCGCCACCGTGCGCGACGTCTATGCACAACGCCCGGAAGCGGTCGTGATCTACGGCCTGTTGGGCTCCATGCTGGCGTTCGTGCGGGCCGTCGGTCCCGTGCTGGGTGCCGTCATCGATCACGGCCTGGGCTGGCGCGCCATTTTCCTGACGCTGGCCGGGCTCGGCATCATGGCCGGGCTCCAGGCGTGGTGGCGCTGGCCCGAGACACGCCCTCCAGGCACACGCGCGCGGCTGGCGCGCGTCGGCGCCATCCTGGGCCATGCGCCGTTCTGGACCTACACCGTGGGGTTCAGCGCCGCGATGGGCGCGTTCTTCGTCTACTTCTCCACCGCGCCGCGCCTGCTGATCGACCGCCAGGGCCTCTCGACCGTGACGTTCAGCCTGCTGTTTGCGACCGTGGCCGTCGTGATGATCATCGTCAGCCGCTTCGCCGGCCGTCTGGCGCAGCGCTGGGGCGAGCGCGGCTGCCTCGTGCGCGGCATGGCGCTGCTCGTGGTCGGCGCGGTGTTGCTCGCGCTGGGGCAAATCGCTGGCGCTGGCGCGGCATGGGCCTTCATCGCCCCGATGTGGGTCGTGGCGGCCGGCATCTCCGTCACGTGTGCGGTCACGGCCAATGGTGCGCTGCGATCATTCGGCGATGTCGCCGGCACCGCGGTCGCCATCCACTACTGCATCGAGGGCGTGATCGTGAGCACCGCGGGCACGCTCGCGGTGCTGTGGCTGCCGGCCGACACGGCATGGCCCGCGGCCACGTTCTGCGCCGTGGCCGCGGTGGTGACGCTGACGCTTGCCCGCCGGCTGCCGCGCTGACGGGCCGCGCCGAGTTCCGTCGGCGGCCGATTCAGGCCGTCACGCCGCCTGCAGGATCTGCGCCAGCGGCGCGCGCGTGATGACGCTGGGTTCCTCGTTGACGTCGAAATAGCGGATCGACACGTCACGGCCGCCGCCCTGCGCCAGGCGCGTCGCCAGCACGTCATCGCCCCAGGCCTTGGCGCTGGCCAGGTCCTCGAACAGATAGATGCCGCCGCGCGTGTTGCTGACCTTGTCCTCGATCCACACCTTCCACAGCAGACCCGGCAGCCGCGCGATGGCCTTGGCCGACTCGATCTTGTCGTGGGGACTGGCGTTTGCCTGGGCCGCGCTGGGCGTATAGTTCACCTGAAGAATGACCGGCACGATGAACCCTCCTGTCGTCGATCGTCCAGCGTTACCGCCGTTGCGGCCGGGCAGGCAAACAATATTTGTTCACCGGACCCGGCACGCAATCGAAGATCAATCGTAGAGAACGGCCTTGATCTCGGGCTGATCGATGTTCGTCTTGTCATAGTAGTAGAAGCCGGTGTCGATCACCTTCTCGACCGGCTGGCCCTTGATCGCCTTCAGCGCGGCGTCGACCGTCTTGTAGCCGATGCCGATCGGGTTCTGGGTGATGGCACCGGCCATGCGGCCCTCGCGGATCGCCTGCTTCTGCTGCGCACCCGAATCGTAGCCGACCACCACCAGCTTGCGATTGAGCTCCTTGACGCCGTTGATCACGCCGATGGCCGAACCCTCGTTGGCGCCGAACATGCCCTTCAGATCGGGATGAGCCTGCAGGATCGCCTTGGTGATCTCGGTCGATTTGAGATGATCGCCGCCGCCGTATTCGGTGGCCACGATCGTGATCTTGGCATGGGCGCTCTTGATGCGCTTGGTGAAGCCGTCGCGGCGCTCGATGCCGGTGCGGCTGGTCTGGTCGTGCACCAGCAGCGCCACCTTGCCCTGGCCGCCGATCAGGTCGGCCATCTTGTCGGCCGCCAGCGCCGCGGCGGCGAGGTTGTTGGTCGCGGCGGTCGCCACGGGAATGTCGCTGTCGACGCCGGAGTCGAAGGCGATCACCGGGATCTTGGCCTGCTGCGCCTTGCGCAACAGCGGAATGGCGGCCTGGCTGTCGAGCGCGGCAAAGCCGATCGCCGCCGGCTTCTTGGCCAGCGCCGCCGCCAGCATGTCGATCTGGCGATCGACCTGGGATTCGGAATCCGGCCCCTCGAAGGTGACCCGCGCGCCCAGCTCGGCGGCGGCCTTGTCAGCGCCGGCTTTGACCGCCTGCCAGAACTGGTGCTGGAAGCCCTTGGAGATCAGCGCGATGTAGGCCTTGTCCTGGGCCCGCGCGAGCATGGCACCGGGCCCGGCCAGGGTGACGGCGCCGAGGCCGCCCAGGGTGATGCGTCTGGTGAGCATGTTACCTCCGTCGAAATCGTTGCCTGCGGGAGCGCGGCCGCCCTCTTCTTGGTCTTGGCGCAGCGATCGTCCTACGATCGGCCGCGGCGCAGAATATCGATGTACACGGCCAGGATGATGATCGCGCCGGTGACCACGAACTGCCATTCCTGCGGCACCGACAGCAGGCGCAGGCCGAAGGCCAGCACGCTCATGATGAGAGCGCCGATCAGGGTGCCGATGATCGTGCCGCGGCCGCCGCTGAGCGACGTGCCGCCGATCACCACGGCGGCGATGGCGTCGAGCTCGTAGCCCTGACCCAGCGCCGGCTGTGCCGAATTCAGCCGCGAGGCGATCAGCAGGCCGGCGATGCCGCAGATGCCGCCGGCCAGCGCATAGACCGCCATCTTCCAGCGGTCGGTGTTGACGCCGGACAGGCGCACCGCCTCCTCGTTGGAGCCCAGCGCGAAGGTGAAGCGACCCAGGATCGTGCGCTGCAGGATGAAGCTCGCCACCAGCGCCACCAGGAACAGGATCAGCACGCCGTTGGGAATCGGCACGTCCGGCAGCACCATGCCGATCAGCGAACCCTGCGCGATCTCGGCGAAATCCGGCGTGTCGTTGAAATAGATCGGGCGCGTGCCGGAGATCACCAGCGCCAGGCCCTTCAGCACCAGCATCATGCCCAAGGTCGCGATGAAGGGCGGGATCTTCAGCTTGGCAACGCACGTTCCCGACGTCAGGCCCACCACGGCGCCGGCGGCGATGGCGGCCAGCACGCCCGCCCCCAGCGGCAGGCCCCAGTAGGTCAACACCACGCCGGCGATCACGGCACAGAACGTCATCAGCGTGCCGACCGAAAGGTCGATTCCGCCGGTGATGATCACCAATGTCGCCGCGATCGCCAGCACGCCGTTGACCGAGGTCGACTGCAGGATGGCGATCACATTGGCGGTGCTGAGGAAGTCCGGCGCGGTCAGGCTGAAGATGACGATCAGCGCGACGAGGCTGGTGAACGCCAGCAGGCGATGCCGTGCCCCGGACAGTCGCATGCCCGGCAACAGGCTCGGTTTGGACGTGGCCACGCTCATGCTGTCGCCCCCGACGTGTGATTGGCGGCCGTTGCGTCACGCGCGACGTTGGCATCGCGCTGCGTGGCCAGCCGCATGATCTCCACTTGCGAGGCGCCGCCGGGCAGGATGCCGGTCAGCCGGCCCTCGCACATGACGGCGATGCGGTGGCTGAGGTGCAGGATCTCCGGCAGCTCCGAGGAAATCATGATGATGGCGCGGCCTTCGCGGGCGAGGTCGACCAGCAGCCGGTAGATCTCGCTCTTGGCGCCGACATCGATGCCGCGCGTCGGCTCATCGAAGATCAGGACCTGGCAATCGCGCAACAGCCACTTGGCGATCACCACCTTCTGCTGGTTGCCGCCGGAGAGAAGGCGCGCCTCCTGGCGGTCCGACGGCGTCCTGATGGCAAGCTGGCCGATGTAGCGCAGCGCCGCATCGCGCATGGCGCTCTCTTTCAGCAAGCCGCCGATGCCGGCAAAGCGGCGCAGGCTGGCCAGCGCCACGTTGTTGCGCACATCCATGCCGGTCGCCAGGCCGAACTGCTTGCGGTCCTCCGACAGGTAGCCGATGCCGGCGCGCACCGCGTCCTGCGGCCGCCGGATGGTGAGCCTGCGGCCGTTCAGCACGATCTCGCCGCGCTCGACGGGATCAGCGCCGAAAATCGCGCGCGCCACCTCGGTGCGGCCGGCGCCCATCAGGCCGGCAAAGCCCAGGATCTCGCCGCGACGCAGCGTGAAGCTGACATCGCGGATGGCGCTGCCACGCCGAAGACCGGACACCTGCAGGACGACATCGGCGGCGGCGGCGGGCGCGGCACCGGGCTGCTCGCGCGCCAGCGTCCGGCCAACCATCATGGCGATGATGGTGTCGATGGATGTCGTCGCCGCCGGCACGGTATCGACGGTGGCGCCGTCGCGCATCACCGTCACGCGGTCGGCGATGCGCTTGAGCTCATCCATCTTGTGCGAAATGTAGATGATGCCGACACCTTCGGCCTTGAGGCGGGCGATGATGGCAAAGAGCTCGTTGACCTCGGCGGCGTTGAGCGCCGCCGTTGGCTCGTCCATGATCAGCACGCGCGAGCGATGCGACAGCGCCTTGGCGATCTCGACCATCTGCTGGCGCGCAATGGTCAGGCGCTCCACCGGCGTGCGCGGATCGAGCGCCAGGTGCAGGCTGGCGAAGATCTCGGCGGCCTGCGCGTTGAGCCTGGTCTCGTCCAGCAGCACGCCCAGACCCTTGCGCGGCTCGCGGCCGATATAGATGTTCTGCGCCGCCGTCAGGTCGGGCATCAGGCTGAGTTCCTGGTGGATCATGCCGATGCCCAGCGCCTGGGCACGCGCCGGCGACGTGATATCGACCGGCTGCCCCTGCAGCCGGATGGTGCCGCCGTCACGCGCGTAGATGCCCGACAGGATCTTCATCAGCGTCGACTTGCCGGCGCCGTTCTCGCCCATCAGGGCATGCACCTCGCCGGCGCGCAGATCGAAGCGCGCCTTGTGCAGCGCCCGCACGCCAGGGAATGCCTTGTCGATATCGTTCATCTCGACCAGGACACTCACGATGGGCACCCCTCGTCGAGATCATGGAAACGGCGCCTGTCGCCAAACCAGACCACGATTTCATCGAGACTGCCAAGCCGATGCGATTGCACTGCAATGCACTGTCATCCCGCGCGGCCTTCGGATGACAGTGGATGCTCTGGACAGAGAAGATATATTATAACATAATAATTCAAGACGGATTGATCGAGCTCAGGAGACATTTGTGCCTCATCGCCTGTGTGTTGTCCGGCGAGCGGTGTTGCTTGCCGGCGTGGCCCTGTTGGCATCGACGCCGGCGATGGCGCAGCAGCGGCTCAAGGTCGTGGCGTCGTTCTCGATCATCGGCGACATGGTGCGCCAGATCGGCGGCGATCAAGTCGAGGTCGCGACGATCGTGGGCATCGACCAGGACGCGCACACCTATCAACCGACACCCGGCGATGCCAAGGCCGTCGCGGCCGCCAAGGTGCTGCTCGTCAACGGCCTGGGATTCGAGGGCTGGATCGATCGGCTGGCGCGGGCGGCGCCGTTCAAGGGCACGCGTATCGTGCTCACCGACGGCATCAGCAGCCCTCTGAGCCTGGACGCCGATGCCGGCACCGCGCATGCCGGCCACAAGCACGCGCACAAGGCACCCGATCCACACACCTGGCAGGACATCGCCAACGGCCGGCCTTATGCGCGCAACATCGTGACGGGCCTGGCGGCGGCCGATCCGGCCAACGCCGATGCCTACCGCCAACGCGGCGCGGACTACGATCGCCGCCTGGCCGACCTTGATGCCTGGGTCAAAGGCCAGATCGCAACGGTGCCGGCCGACAAACGCAAGGTGATCACCGGCCATGACGCCTTCCGTTATTTCGCACGGGCCTATGGCGTTGAATTCCGCGCACCCATCGGCATCAGCACCGACGAGGAGCCGTCGGCACAACAGGTCGCCGGCCTGATCCGGCAGATGAAGAGCGCCGGCATCAAGGCGATCTTCATCGAGAACATGAGCAACCCCAAGCTTGTCGAGCAGATCGCGCGCGATGCCGGCGGCGTGGTGGGTCCCGCTCTCTACGTCGATGCGCTGTCCAAAACCGGCGGTCCGGCCGACACCTACGAAAAGATGTTCCGCCACAACGTCCCTGCCCTCGTCGCCGGCATGATGAAGAATTGACCAACCTCACCCTGAGGAGCGAGCGCAGCGAGCGTCTCGAAGGGTGGCAAGCCGCACCGCGTGCGTAGCCCATCCTTCGAGACGGCCGCTGCGCGGCCTCCTCAGGATGAGGTTATGGGCGGCTCAAGCAGCGGCCGGCGTCATCTCGCCTGTGATCTCGGCGCGCTCGGCGACGGCAGCGGCCCGCGCCCGGCTCTCCTCGCGGCGCTGCTCGATGCGGCGCAGCACCTCGTACAGCACGGCGCCGGCCAGCGTGATGACGATGATCAGCACGGCGAGCGCACTGATGGCCGGTGTCGTGCCTTGCCGCACGCGGCCGGCCAGCACGGTGGTCAATGTCTTGTCGGCGAGGATGGCGAACGTCGTCGTGTTGTAGTTCTCGAACGAGGACAGGAAGGCGATCACCGCGGCCGAGAAGATCGCGGGCTTCAGGAACGGCAGCAGGATGTGGAAGAAGACCTGGGTGTGGGTGGCGCCGAGATCGAGCGCCGCTTCGCGCTGCGACTGGTCAAACCGCTGCAGGCGCGACAGGAAGATCAGCATGCAGTAGGCCGAGATGAAGGTCGACTGCCCCAGCGTGGCGAGAAAGAGACCGTTGTAGACGCTTTCGGACCCGATTCTGTCGGCAACATCGCGCCAGAAGATCACCGTCGAGATGCCGATGATGACGCCCGGCGTCAGGACCGGCGAGACGACGACCAGGTAGTAGAGCGAGCGGGCCCGGGCGTAGACCTGCGTCATCACCATGGCGCCGGCCAGCCCCAGCGGCACCGACAGCAGCACGACAAAGATGCCGATCAGCACGCTGTTGCGGATGCCCTCGACGAGGTTGCGGTCGTCCAGCAGGACCGTGAACCAGTCGAGCGTGAAGCCCTCGAACGGCAGCACCTGCGGGTATTGCGAGGTATTGACGGCGGTGACCGCCATCACCACAAGCGGGCCGAACAGGAAGCCGAAGAACAGCACGAAGTAGAAGCCCATCATCAGGCGCTGCACGGTGCGGGCGCTCATCGTGTCATCTCCGACAGGCTGACCCGGAAGACGCGCATCACCATCATCACGAAGAGAATGCAGGTCAGCAGCAGCACGATGGCGTAGGCCGATCCCTGGTTCCAGTTGAAGGCCTGGTAGAAGCGGTCATAGACGATCGGCGTGAACCACAGGGTCTTGGGCCCGCCCAGCACCAGCGGCGCCGCCAGCGCCCCGGCGCACAGCATGAAGACCAGCGTGCAGCCCGAGGCGATCCCCGGCTTGGCGTAAGGCATGACCACGTTCAGATGGATGTGCCACCACGGCGCACCGAGGTCGCGCGCCGCCTCGATCTGATTGTGGTCGAGGCTCTCCAGCGCATTGTAGAGCGGGAACATCATCACCAGCAGATAGGCGTATGTCAGGCCGGAATAGAGCGCCACGTCCTGGCCGATGAAGTCGATCGGGCTGCCGATGACACCGGCCTTCACCAGGATCACGTTCAGCACGCCCGAGGTGCCGAACAGGATGTTGAAGGCGAAGGCGCGCAGCAGCTCGTTGACCCAATACGGAATGATCAGCAGCAGCATCAGCTTGCGCACCTGCGAGCCGGAACCGACCTGCGCCATGAAGTAGGCCAGCGGATAGCAGATCAGGAAGTTGAGCACGGTGATGCCCATGCTGACGACGATGGTCAGCCAGAACGCCGTGATGTGCGTCACGTTCCAGTTGGCCGTCGAGCGCGTCGAGCCGAACAGGAAGTACTGGTAGTTCTCCAGGGTGTAGACGTCGCGCGGTCCGCCGCGCTGCGAGGGCGGCAGCTTGGGGTGGAAGGAGAAATCCACCATGTAGAGTTGCGGCAGCACGACCATGACCAGGGCCCAGAAGCCCACGGCCGCCACGAGAAAGACCGCCACCGGCCAGCCGTTGGTGCCGACGAAGGATGGCGCCTGGCTGTCGCGGCTATGCCGGCGCTCCCAGCGCGCGAGCAGCCAGAAGGCCAGGATGACCGCGACGGGGATGGCGAGGATCAGCAGGCCACGCAGGTCGGTCATGGTGTGGTCAAGCACCCACTTCCCTTCCCCGCTTGCGGGGAAGGTGGCCGAAGGCCGGATGGGGAGCCGACGTGGTCTCTATTGCCAGAATCACCACGGCTCCCCTCCGCCCCTTCGGGGCACCTCCCCACTGCGTGGGGAGGAATAACGGCGTCTCAACCATGACCGTTCACCGGCAGCACGAGACCATCGTGCGCCGCGTAGTCCAGCGAGAGCTTCTGACCCGGGCTCATGGCCGGCGCATCATCGCGGCGCGACAGCGTCACGACGATCGGCTCGCCCTGGCGTGCGCGCGCGAACAGATGGGTGGCGTTGCCCTCGAAGGCCGAGCTGGAGAGCTCGCAGGATATCGGCGCTGGCCCACCATCGTTCACCACACGCAATGCCTCGGGCCGCACGAAGACCAGCGCGCGGTCGCCCACGGCAAGGCCGTTGCGCCGGCGACCGGCCAGCCGCCCGACGCTGGTCTCGACCACGGCGTGCTCGTCGCGGGTCTCGACCACCGTGCCCTCGAAACGGTTGTTCTCGCCGACAAAGGAAGCGACGAAAGCGGTGGCCGGATCGTCATAAACGGCACGTCCGGGACCGACCTGCTCGATGACGCCACTGTTCATCACGGCGATGCGGTCGGACATGGTGAGCGCTTCGCCCTGGTCGTGCGTGATGTAGATGAAGGTGATGCCGACCCGTTTCTGGATGGCGCGCAGCTCGGTGCGCATGTGCTGGCGCAGCCGCAGATCCAGCGCCGACAGGGGCTCGTCGAGCAGCAGGACCTGGGGTTCCACCGCCAGCGCCCGCGCGATCGCCACGCGTTGCTTCTGGCCGCCCGAGAGCTCGCTGACCAGCTTGCCGCCCTGGTCGGGCAGCGCCACAAGCTGCAGCAGTGCCTCCACGCGCCGCCGTCGCTCGGCGCGCGCGATGCCGCGCACGCGCAGGCCATAGCCGATATTGTCGGCCACGGTCATCAGCGGAAACAGCGCCAGGTTCTGGAAGATCAGCGCCGTCGGCCGCCGGTTGGCCCCGAGACCGGCCATATCCTTGCCGCCGATCCGCACCCGGCCCTGCGACGGCTGCAGGAAGCCCGAGATGGTGCGCAGCAGCGTGGTCTTGCCGCAGCCGGACGGTCCCAGGATGGAGAAGAACTCGCCGCCCGCGATCTTCAGCGACGCGCGATCGACGGCCAGGAACGGGCCGAACCGCACCGACACATCATCAAGCTCGACATCTGCGCTCATGCGCGCTCGCCCCTGATGGCCAGCAGTATCGCATACGGCCGCACTGTCATCCCGAGCGCAGCGAGGGATCTAGGGACGATGCCTAGATCCCTCGCGATGCTCGGGATGACAGAGGGTGCAACAGCTCCACCATGCGCCATCTGCGACGCGCCCGCCGATATCACGCTGCCTTGAATTTCTCCGCGTACTGCGTGCGCAGCTCGGCGAACCATGACGGCTCGATCGGCCGCCACCACATGCCGTCGAGCGCTTCGCCCTTGAGATAGGCCTCGTCGAAGATGGCGCGCGCCTTGTCGGACAGCAGCTTCTCGGCGCCCTTGGCGACCGGATTGTAGCCCGAGTTCTCGGCCACCTTGGCCGACCCTTCCGGCGAGTGCAGGTATTTCAGGAAGGCGTAGGCCTGGTCGATGTTCTTGGCCGCCTTGCTGAGTGCCCAGCCGTCGACCCAGCCGATGGCGCCTTCCTTGGGCGCCATATAGCTGATCGGATTGCCGGCCTTCTTGAGGTTGATGGGCGGCCCGTCCCAGGTCTGGCCGATGACGCAGCCATTGGACATGAACGCCGACTTGGTGTTGTCGGCCGAATCCCAGAACTGCTTGATCCACGGCTTGCGCGCAATGGCCTCCTTCAACAGCACGTCGTAGATCTTCTTCATCGAGTCTTCGTCTTTGTAGGCATCGAGCATGCGGTTCGACTTCAGCTTGCCCTCGCCGTCGAGCCACAGGCCGATGCCCAGCAGCAGCGAGTGCGGCCGTCCCACCACCTTGCCCTTGTACTCATCGTTCCACAGCGTGCCGTAGGACAGCGCCTTGGGCTCGATCTTGGTCAGGTCGTTGCGCCAGGAGATCGCCTCCGTGCCCCAGCAATGCGGCACGTGGAAAAGCCGGCCCTTCCAGGTCCAGCTGGTCTTCGATGCCGACAGCATCGCCGGCACGATGGTGTCGATCGCCAGCTTCTTCTCATCGAAGGGCTGCAGGACGTCGATCTCCTCGAACTGCGGCGCGCGGTCATGCGTCGGCTGGCAGAGGTCGAAGCCCTGCCCCCGGGTCGCCTGCAGCTTGTTGATCTGCTCCTCGTTCTGCGAGAACGACGTGCCCTTGACCTTGATACCGGTTGCCTTCTCGAAGTCGGGAATGACGGGATTGGGCAGCTCGTCGTCCCAGTGCAGGAGATTGAGCTCGCCCGACGACGACAGGGCGTCGCGGACGATCCATGGGCCGGTCGCCGCGACGGCACCGGCGGCGGCAGCGAACTTCAGGATACGGCGGCGGCTTTGCCCGCGCGCCGTTTGAATGCTCTTGGTTGACGACATGATGCCTCTCCCCATCCGGTCTTGCGGCGAAATACATCGGGCGATTGACGCGACGCCTTGCTCTGTTATCCGGTCGATGGCTTGCAATTCACAGGCCAGGGAGCCCGGACGGTAGTCCGCCTGCGGGAGGCCGGCAATAGTGCGGCCGGTAACCTGGTTGTCTCTTGCCATCGCGGTTACCGTCGTCTGACACTGAAAATTTGCTCATTCGTGCAGCGACCACGGCCGTGTGTGAACGATGGAAGGTAGAGGGTCCCATGCTGTCAGCGAACGAACGGCAGTTCATCGACGCACGACGGGTGGCGCGGCTGGCGACAGCGGATCGCGCTGGCGCGCCGCATGTCGTGCCGGTCTGCTTCGCCCTGGCCGACGCCACGCTCTACATCACCATCGACCAGAAGCCCAAACGCGAGGCCGGCCGGCCGCTGAAGCGCCTCAGGAACATCGCTGACAACCCGGCGGTCGCCGTCGTGGTCGATCACTATGCCGAGGACTGGACGCAGCTGGGCTGGGTCATGCTGCGCGGACAGGCCGAGATCCTGGCGGATGGTGCCGAGCACGACCAGGCGCAGGCGCTGCTGCGCGCCCGCTATCCGCAGCTCGCCGCCATGCACATCGAGTCGCTGCCGGTGATCGCCGTGCGTATCGCGCGGGTCACGCGATGGGGCAATCTGGCGGCGTCCTGAGCGCCATGGCCTGGCCGGCCTCTTCGGCGAGGCCATAGATCGCCTGCGTTTCGCTGAAGCCCGGCAGCATGAAGTCGCCCACGCCGGCCAGCTCGGTCTGGCACTCGCGCGCGAACCGGCTCGATGCCAGCACGGTCCGCCCCAGCGTCGAGGCGAGCTTCTCGATGCGCGCCGCCATGTTCACGGCCGGGCCGATGCAGGTGAAGTCCAGCCGTTCGCCGCCGCCGATATTGCCGTACTGCACCTCGCCCAGATGCAAGGCCAGGCCGAAGCGTGGACCGTTGGTGCCGCTCTCCCAGCCGTCGAGCCCGGCGATGTTATCGCGCGCCAGCCGCGCGGCATCGAGCGCCCGGCGACAGACCGCATCGGTGTCGCGGCCTGCGATGGGGAAGATCGCCAGCAGCCCGTCGCCCATGAACTTCAGCACCTCGCCGCCATGCTCGGCGATGGCCGGAATCTGGCAATCGAAGTAGCGGTTCAGCAGGTCGATGGTGGTCTTGGTCGGCAGCCGGTCGGCCATCATCGTGAAGCCGCGCATGTCCGACAGCCAGATCGCCGCGGCGATCGCCTCCGAATCGCCGCGGCGGATGTGTCCGGACAGGATGCGTTCGCCCGCCTGGTGGCCGACATAGGTGTCGAGCAGGTTGCCGGCCAGGCGGCGCAAGGCACGCACCTCGGCGACCCGCGCCAGCGGCGACGTCACGCTGTCGATGGCCGCGATGTGCGCGTCGCTGAAGCCGCCCGGCGTGCGCGTGGTCCACGTCGCCGCGTGCACCGCGCCGTCGGTGAAGATCAGGGGCGTCGCCACGTAGTCGGTAACGCCCTCCTCGCGCAGCTCGGCCAGCGTATTGAGGTCGATCGGACAGGCGGGATCGGCAAGCCTGCGGCGCAGGGCCTGCCCGCTGAGGCAGACCCGGGCCACGGGGCTGTCGCGATAGGTCGGCGTCGCCAGCAGGTCGTGCGGCGCCTCCGAGACGCTGACGCCGACATCCTGCACCCACAGGAAGCGGCGCCCCATGATCTGCGGATGCAGGGTGCGCACGAAGGCTGCCGTCCGCCACAGCGGCACGCCGGCGGCGACCATCCGCTCGCACAGCTCGAGCAGCACCTGCTGCGGCGCCGCCGCGGTGCGCGCGCCGTCGGTGAGCCAATCGACAATCGCCTTGATCCGGCCGCCGTCCATGGCGGCCATTCTACCCGCCTTGCCGCGATCCCGTCATCCCGGGCGTAGCACGGGATGACCTGTGGGCGGCGTCATCACATGACCGCGACGGTGGGCTTTACCAGATGTGAGCGTCCGGCGGAGCATCCGGACTCGACAGACTGTCGGCGAGTCCGCTTCATAGGCGTGTCGAAAGTTACGCGGAGTCCTCGATGTTTCGCCTGCCGCTTGCCGCCGTTGCCTGCCTGCTGGCTCTCACGGCGGCAGCATCGTCATTCGCCCAGACACCGGCCCGCGCCGTTGCGATTTTCGCCGGCGGCTGCTTCTGGTGCATGGAGCCGCCGTTCGACAAGCTCGACGGCGTTACGGCGACGATCTCGGGCTACACCGGCGGCGTCAAACCGAACCCCACCTATGAGCAGGTGTCCGCCGGCACCACCGGGCACCTGGAAGCCGTGCGCGTCGAGTACGACCCGGCGCGCGTCACCTACGCGCGGCTGCTGGAGGTGTTCTGGCATAACATCGACCCGCTCGATGCCCACGGGCAGTTCTGCGACAAGGGCGAGCAGTATCTTTCGGCCATTTTCGTGGCCGACGACCAGCAGCGCACCGCCGCCGAGGCGTCGAAGGCGGCGCTGGCAGGCAGCGGCAAGCTGCCGGGCCCGATCGTCACCCGCATCCTGCCGGCGACGCCGTTCTATCCGGCCGAGGATTACCACCAGGATTACTACCGCAAGAACCCGCTGAAGTACTCCTATTACCGCTGGGGTTGCGGCCGCGACGCACGCCTGGAGCGACTGTGGGGAGCGGCACCGAAGGAGTAGCTTGGTGTCCGTCGAGATCAGACAGCTCGCGCCGCACGATGCGGCCATCCTCGACCACGTTGCGCCGGACGTCTTCGACGCACCGGTCGATCCCCGGCGGACGGCTGCCTATCTGGCCGAGCCGGGTCATATCATCCTTGTGGCGATCGCCGGCGGCATCGTGATCGCCCAGGTCGCCAGCGTCAATCATCGCCATCCGGACAAGCCGACCGAACTCTACATCGACGAGGTCGGCGTGACGCCCGCGTGGCAGCGCCAGGGCATTGCGCAGCGCATGCTGGACCGGATGTTCGCCATCGGCGCCGCCATGGGGTGTGCCGAAGCCTGGGTCGGTACCGAGACCGACAACCAGCCGGCGCGACGCCTCTACGAATCCCGCGGCGGCACGACGGCCGAGCCCTTCGTGATGTACGTGTACAAGCTGCAGTCCGAATCGAGCACCAGTGATCGGTAGGAGGTGAGTCGCGCCTGTCATCCCGAGCGCAGCGAGGGATCCAGGAACGGCGCCTAGACTAGATCCCTCGCTGCGCTCGGGATGGCAGCGGTGTCAGCACGAACGATTCCAGGTACTAGCGACCCGCCAGCCTTTCGCCCATCTTGATCGGGTCAGCCAGCGGCCCGGCCTGCATCTCGCGCATCACCTGGCCGCGGCAGACCATCACCCGATCTCGCTGACGCCCGGATCGGCGGCGTCGGGCACGGCGATGTCGTGACTGATGATCTCACGCATGAGGGCATCGGCAGTACAACAAGGTATAGTCCGCCGCCGAATTCCAGCGGAGTGGTCATGGCGGTTTTCATTGCGCTGCTGCGCGCCATCAACGTGACCGGCACGGGCACGGTGCCGATGAAGGAGCTGAAAACCGCCTGCGAAGCGGCCGGGCTGAACCAGGTGTCGACCTACATTGCCAGCGGCAACATCGTGTTCAGCAGCGGCAAGTCGGCATCAGCGGTGAAGAGCGTGATCGCCGACATTCTGCGCCTACGCTTCGACCTCACCAAGAATCACACCTTGATCCGAACGCCCGCGGAACTCGCCACGGTCATCGCACGCAATCCGTTCGCGGACGCTGCAGCCGATCACCCGAACTGGCTGCTGGTGAACTTCCTCGATGCCCGTCCGCCGGCCAGTGCCGCGAAGGCACTGGCAGTCCACCCCGGACCCGAACGACTGCACCTGGACGGCACGCATCTCTATATCGACTACAAGGAAGGTGTCGGCCGCTCAAAGGTAACGCCAGCCTTCCTGGAGAAGGCACTGCAGGTCCCTTCTACCGGCCGCAACTGGAACACGACCGCCAAGCTGCTCGCCATGGCGCGTGCGATCGAATCGTAGCGATGACCGTCTTCATCGCGTTGCTGCGGGCGATCGGCCCAGCCACGCATGCCAGGATGTCGATGGCGGACTTGCGCGACGGCTGCGTCGCCGCCGGATTGAAGAACGTCACGACCTACATCCAGACCGGCAATGTCATCTTCGAGACCCGCAAATCGGCGGCAGGGGCACAGAGGGCCGTCGCGACGGTCGTGCGCCGTTGCGGCCTCAGCAACGAGGTCGTGCTGCGCACGCCCGATGAACTGGCCGCAATCATTGCCGCCAACCCCTTCCCCACGGCAGCGACAGGTCGGCCCGCCAACCTGACCGTCTGTTTCATGGCCGCACCACCGCCCGACGATGCGCTCGCGGCGCTGCAACGGCATCGTGGGCCGGAGCGCATCGCGGTCGTCGGTCGCGATCTCTGCGTCGACTATCCCAGGGGCGTGACCGGCTCCACGCTTGCCCCCGGCGTGATCGAGCGCCGGCTGGCGGTGATGATGACCGCCCGCAACTGGAACACCGCCCGCGCGCTGCTGGCGTTGGCGCAGGAACGGCGCTAGCCGCTGCCGTACGGGCGCGTGATGACCTCGAGCAGGTGGCCGTCCGGATCCTCGAAATAGACACCGCGGCCGCCGTCATGGTGATTGATCTCGCCGGCCCGGTGCTGGCCGGGATCGGCCCAGTGCCGCACACCGCGGTCGCGGATACGGCCGTAGACCTCGTCGAACTCTTCCTCGCTGATCAGGAAGGCATAATGCTGCGATCGGATCGCGCCGTCGGTCTCGTGGTAGTCGAGCGACACGCCGTTGGCCGTCCCGACCACGAGGAACGGTCCGAACCGCGACGGCGCCGGCTGGCCCAGCATGTCAGCCAGGAACGTGGCCGAGACCTGCTTGTCACGGCACCAGACGATGGTGTGGTTCAGTTGCACGCTCACGACAGCTCTCCTGCCCATCCTCGGGCTCTCGTTCACGCTGGCTAATATAGAAGTTCAAGTGAACTTGAGATCAAGGGGTTGGCTGTGGTTAATTCGTACGATGACCGATCTGCTCACCATCGGCGAAACCGCACGCCGCAGCGGCGTGGCGGCCTCCGCCCTGCGCTTCTACGAGGAACGCGGCCTGATCACATCCCTGCGAGCCGGTTCCGGACACCGGCGCTACCCGCGTGCCGTGCTGCGGCGGCTGGCCTTCATCGTCTTCGCCCAGCGCCTGGGCCTGACCCTCGAGGAGATCGCTGACGAGCTTGCCAAGCTGCCGTCCGACCGCGTGCCCACCGGTCGGGACTGGTCGCGGCTCTCCGGCCAATGGGCCAGCCGCATCGATCAGCGCATTGCCGAGCTGCAGCGGCTGAAGGTGGGCCTGACCGGTTGCATCGGCTGCGGCTGCCTGTCCCTGGAGCGCTGCCAGCTGGTCAACCCCGGCGATCGCGCTGCCCGCATCGGCCCGGGCCCGCGCCTGTGGGTCGGGCGTTCATGACCTCTCCCCGGTGGGGAGAGGTCATGAAGCAGCCCGACCTGCTCCCGCGCGCGGCGACAGGCAGCCGGTGGCGGTTTGTCCGATCTAGCGTTTCGGCGTGGCGGTGACCGGCGTAACGGCTTCGGCGGCGCGCGGCGCTTTGCCCGACCAGATGTCGTTGGCGATCGAGCCGATCAGACCGAGTGCTGCCACGGCAAAAAGGGCGGCGATGATCCAGCACTGGTACCGAGTCGACATGTCCAAGAGTCCCCCTGGCCCTGCTATTTTCCAGTGAACCCGAATCGTACGCCTCCGTTCCCCCGATTGTGAAATTTTTTTTGCGACCTATCGGGCCGTGGCCTGGCGCTGGCGGGCGATCATGTGCAGGCTGTTGAGCGCCACGGTGGCGGCCAGCAGCGCCGACATGCCGCCGACATCATGCGGCGGACTGACGGTGTTGATGCTGACGCCCACCAGGTTGAGGCCGCCGCAGGCCGCCAGCGCAGCCAGCCCCTCGCGCGCCGAGGCGCCGCCCCAGGTCGGCGTGCACACGCCGGGTGCCACCGAGGGGTCGAAGAAATCCATGTCGTAGCAGAGATAGACCGGCCGATCGCCGATCCGGGTGCTGATGCCGGCGAATGTCGCGGCGATGCCGGTGGCCAGCAGCTGGTCCATGGGAATGACGGTATAGCCCAGCTTCAGCCCGTGGTCGTGGACGCCGGGCACCATGGTCGAGCCGCGCATGCCGACCTGGAACGAGCGCTGGGGATCGACAAGCCCCTCCTCCACCGCGCGCGCGAAGGGGGTCGCCGTGTTGTAGCCCGGCACCGGGTAGGCGTCGGTATGCGCATCGATATGCACGGTCACCAGCTCGGGATAGATGCGATGGAGCGCACGCATCTCGGGCAAGGCGATCGCCCCGTCGCCGCCCAGGGTGATAGGCACCGCACGCCGCGACGCGATGGCCTCGACTGCCCTTTCGATCACCGGGTACGAGGCTTCGACATCGCTCGATGTCACCTGGGCGTCGCCGACATCGATGACACCCAGCGCCTCGAGCGGGTTGATGCCGGTGGCCCAGTCATAGGCGCGCAGCAGGTGTGACTGCTCGCGGATGGCGGCCGGCCCCAGCCGCGATCCCACGCGCTGCGGGTGGGTGCCGCAGTCGAACGGAATGCCGAGGACGGCCGCCTTGGCATCGCCGATCTCGGTGCGATGCGGCACGCCCATGAACGTGGGAGCAAAGGAAAACGGGGACATGTGCGCAATCCAGGTTAAGTGAAGACCGCCTTCATCGCGAGCGCTCAGGTATTCCTTCCCCCGGAGGGGGAAGGTGGCGCGCAGCGCCGGAAGGGGGATGTTGCAATCGATTCGGTGTCAGCTTGAAAGAGCGAATCCTCTCAAAAGATCCCCCTTCCGCCCCTGCGGGGCACCTTCCCTCCGGGGGAAGCGAACAGCGCTCGCGATGACCGTTGGGGTTACGACGCGATGGCGTCCATGTAGCGGTTCAGCGCCGTGGCGTAGTGCTCGGCGTACCATTCGCTGTCGACCGCCACTTGCTTGGCGAAGTTCTCCGGCGAGCCGCAGTCGTTGACCTTGAGCTCGGCCGGCACCAGCGCCGCGGCATCGGGATTGATCGGGCCGTTGCCGACGCGCTTGAAGAGCTCGACCTGGCTCTTGGGATCCTGCGCCGAGGCGATGAACTTCCAGGCCAGGTCCTTGCCGGGATTGCCCTTGGGCACCAGCCAGGCGCCTGCGAACAGCACGCCCTGGTCGAAGGTGAACTGGATGCGATCGCCAACCTCCTTGGCCAGCAGCATCGACCTGGTATGCCAGAGATTGCCCATCACCACTTCCTTGTTACGGAACAGCTGCTGGCTCTCGGCGCCGGTGGTCCAGAAGATGGTGTGCTGCTTGATCTGCTTGATCTTGTCGAGCGCGCGGTCGATGTTGATCGGGTAGATCTTGTCCGGCGCCACGCCGTCAGCCATCAGCGCGGCTTCCAGCATGCCCTCGATGTTGTTGCGCAGGGTGCGCTTGCCGGGGAAGTCCTTCA
>DATEIF010000350.1:0-14635 GCA_035279205.1 Vineibacter sp. | reverse complement strand
CATGACGCGATGGCAGGTGCTGCCGGGCACGACGGCTGTCTGGGGAACCTCCCCCGGCGCCGCGACAGCGATGATGGTGGTGTCGGAGTCCTTCGGCGCCGACGTGCGACTGGTCGCCTTCATGCAGTACCTGCGCGTTGTCTGTGTTGCCGTTGCAGCCTCGGTCTTCGGCCGGTTCTGGATCGAGGGATCGGCCGCCGTCGCGCACGACATCGTCTGGTTCCCTGCCATCGATGCGCTGGCCTTCGCGGAAACCCTGGCACTCGCCGGTGTGGGGGCCGTCCTGGGACGCATCTCGCGCCTGCCTGCCGGCAATTTCATGGTGCCCATGGTGATCGGCGCAATCCTGCATGTCGCCGGCCTGGTGCGCATCGAGCTGCCGGAATGGCTGTTGGCGATCACCTATGCGCTGCTCGGCTGGAACATCGGCCTGAGCTTCACGCGCGCGATCCTCGGACATGCCTGGCGTGCCCTGCCGCAGATCATGCTCAGCATCGCCGTGTTGATCGGCTTCTGCGCCGCGCTCGCCTTCCTGCTGACCCGGATTCTGGGTATCGACCCGCTGACGGCGTATCTTGCCACCAGTCCTGGCGGCATGGATTCGGTGGCGATCATCGCTGCCTCCAGCCGCCAGGTCGATCTGCCCTTCGTCATGGCGCTGCAGACCCTGCGCTTCATGATCGTGATCCTGATCGGCCCGGCCCTGGCTCGCTTCATCGCGCGCCGCACGATGTGAAGCCGCGTTGCTACAAGGCGCGCGTCTCGCCGATGCGCAGCGTCCAGACGTCTTCGTCGGCATAGCCCGCGGCGCCCGCTGCCGCGCGCAGGCGCTGCGGCGGTTCAAACGCCGGCTCGCCCGAGAGCACGATGGTGCCGTAATGCATGCCCAGAATCCTGCGGGCACCCAGCTGGCGGCCCATTTCGGCGGCCTCCTCGGGTGAGGCATGGCTGCGCCGGAAGATGACGCTCGGTTCGTAGGCGCCAATCCCGAGGATCGCGAGATCGAACGGTCCATGCCGTGCACCGATGTCGGCGAACACCGGCCCGGAAGCACTGTCGCCGCCGAAGTACAGGCGCTTGCCACCGCCCTCCAGCGCGAAGCCGCACCAGAGCGTGCGGTTGCGGTCGAACAGACCGCGGCCGGAGAAATGCACGGCGGGCGTCGCCACGACCCGCAGGCTGTCATTGCGATCGTGGCCCAGGGTCAGCTCGTGGTGCCAATCGACCTCGGTGACGTCGTAACCCAGTTCCAGCAGGCGTGGGCCCAGGCCCAGCGGCGCCACGACGCGCGCACCGCGCGGGAAGCGCCGATCCGACAAGGTGGCGACGTCGAAATGGTCATAGTGGTTGTGCGAGATCAGCACCACATCAAGCGGTGGCAGATCGCGCACCCGCAGCGCCGGTGGCGTGAAGCGGCGTGGACCGAAGCCTTCGATGGGCGCGGCATAGTCGCCCAGGAAGGGATCGGTGAGGATCGTGCGGCCACCCAGGCGGATCAGGAAGCAGGCGTGCCCCAGCCAGGTGATGCTGTCGCTGCGGCGATGCTGGCGCAGACCGGCGAGCACGGCGTCGCGCGGCAATACGAAACCGCTCGGTACCGGCGGCCGCCGTGGCACGTGCCGTGTCAGCCACAGATAGCGCAGGATGACCCACAGGTGGCCCAACGTGCCATGGTCGCGCGGACTGCCCGGCGGATTGCGAAAGCCGCGCCGCGTGTGATGGTCGGGTCGGTCGCCGGTCGCGATCGGCGGGGGTTGCGGCAGGCCAGCAGAAGCCATGTCCAGAACATGGATGTTGCGGTGATCCGCATCAAGCCTGGCTAAAGCGCTCTTCAAGAATTCATCGTTTGTTGCCGACGGCGCGCGCTTCCTACTCTCCCGCTCCCACGCCGCGGAGGGCACTGCCTCCGCATTGTCGATGCGCAAGGAGTGTCCGTCATGGCCAAGGTTCGAGGGGAGAATGGCGCGCGTCTGTCGCGCCGCGCCGTACTACAGACGGCGGTCGCAGCCGGTATTGGCGCGCCGTTGGTCACGCGTGGTATCGGCGGTGCTCGCGCGGCGACGCCCATCAAACTGACCTGGAACGCCAACGCCATCTGCACCGTATCGGTGCCGGTCGCGGCCCAGCGCGGGCACTTCGAGAAGCACGGCCTGAAGGTCGAGCTGATCAATTTCGGGGGCTCGACCGATCAGCTGCTGGAGGCGATCGCCACCGGCAAGGCCGATGCCGGCGTCGGCATGGCATTGCGCTGGCTGAAGCCGCTGGAGCAGGGTTTCGACGTGAAGCTCACGGCCGGCATCCATGGCGGCTGCATGCGCCTGCTGGGCTCGAAGGCGGCCGGTGTCACTGATCTGAAGAGCCTGCGCGGCAAGACGGTGGCGGTCAGCGACATGGCGGCGCCGGACAAGAACTTCTTCTCCATCCTGCTGCAACAGCAAGGCATCGACCCGATCAAGGAGGTCGAGTGGCGCCAGTACCCGGCCGATCTGCTGGGCTTGGCCGTCCAGAAAGGCGAGGCGCAGGCACTGGCCGCTGGCGATCCGATCGCCTGGCTGACCCAGCGCAAGTTCGACCTGGTCGAGGTGGCGACCAACCTGATCGGTGAATATCAGCATCGGTCCTGCTGCGTGTTGGGCGTGCGCGGCAGCCTGATCAAGCAGGATCGCGCCACGGCGACGGCGCTCACCCGCGCGTTGCTCGAGGCGGGCAACTGGACCGCGCACCACCCCGATGAAGCAGCCGGTGTGTTCTCACAGTACTCGACCGCCAGCGTCACCGATCTCGCAGCCATGCTGCGCAGCCACACGCATCACCATCACCCCGCGGGTGCCGATTTCAAGGGTGAGATCGCGCGCTATGCCGACGAACTGAAGCTGGTCCAGGTGATCAAGCCCGGCACCAACAGCGACAAGTTCGCCGACCGCGTTTACGCCGACGTGCTGAGCTGAGCAGATCATGACAGACACCGATGTCACGACACTGGCCGCATCAACGGATGTGGCCGGGGTCGAACCGCGGGATCGTAGCGCCGGCAGCGTATGGTTCGGCGGTATTGCCGCGGCGGCGGCATGGTTGATTGCGAGCCTCGTGACGACAAGCCGGCCGGATGTCGGCGATTGGTCGCGCACGGACGAGTTCGCGATCGCCCTGATGGCCACCGCGGCGGCGCTGGCCGTCGCCGCGATCGCGGCCCGCTGGATTGGTCCGCTTGCCGCGCGGCTGCGAACGGCGACGCCATGGCTGATCGTCATTCCCCTGGCGATCGCGGCATGGGAGGCCGTGACAGCCAAGTTCCCTGTCCTGCCGCAACCCTTCTTTCCACCGCCGCAGGCGTTGATCGAGGTCTACACCGACGACTGGCAACGCCTGGGCACCAGCGTTCTGCACTCGCTGCGCCTGCTGGCCATCGGCTACCTGCTGGGCGCGACCGCCGGCTTCCTGCTGGGTGTTTCCCTGGGCTGGTCGCGCGCCGTCGGCTACTGGGTGCATCCGGTGCTGCGCCTGATCGGGCCACTGCCGGCAACCGCCTGGCTGCCACTGGCTTTCTTCGCCTTCCCGTCGAGCTGGAGCGCCAGCATTTTCCTGATCGCACTGGCCACCGGCTTCCCGGTCACCATCCTGACCTGGTCCGGCGTCGCCGGCGTCAGCGGCGCGTATTACGACGTCGCGCGCACGCTCGGTGCCAACGGCCGCTTCCTGGTGCTCAAGGTGGCAATCCCGGCGGCGCTGCCGCACGTCTTCGTCGGCCTGTTCATGGGGCTTGGCGCCTCGTTCGCGGTGCTGGTCGTGGCCGAGATGCTGGGGGTGAAGGCCGGCCTGGGCTGGTACCTGCAGTGGGCTCAGGGCTGGGCGTCCTACGGCAACATGTATGCCGCGCTGCTGGTGATGGCGCTGATGTGCTCCGGCCTGATCACCCTGCTGTTCCGTGTGCGCGATCATCTGCTGGCCTGGCAGCGAGGACTGGTCCGATGGTAGCCGCCGATGTTCGCCTCGCCGCACCCCGCGGCCGTGCCGGCACGCGGCTGGAGGTGCGCGACGTCAGCCATCACTTCGAGCTCGAGGGCAAGACGCTGCCGGTGCTCGACGGCGTCACCCTGCAAGCCGAACCGGGTGAGCTGGTGGCGCTGCTGGGGCCCAGCGGCTGCGGCAAGTCGACCTTGCTGCGGCTGGTTGCCGGACTCGATCGTCCGCGCAGCGGTGGGCTGCTGGTCGATGGCACGCCGATCGACGGTCCTGATCCGTCGCGAGTCGTGGTGTTCCAGGATCCCACGCTCTATCCCTGGCGCACGGTCTACGGCAACGTGGCGCTGGGCCTGGAGGCGCGTGGGCTGTTGCGCAGTCAGCGAGCGCGCGTCGACGATGCGCTCGAGCTGGTGGGCTTGTCCGGTTTCGATCGCGCCTATCCGCACCAGCTGTCCGGCGGCATGGCGCAGCGCGCGGCACTGGCGCGCGCCCTGGTCAACGAGCCCAGCCTGCTGATCCTCGACGAGCCGCTGGGCAAGCTCGATTCGCTGACCCGCATCAGCATGCAGACCGAACTGGTGCGTCTGTGGCGCGATGCCGGCTTCACAGCGCTGCTGGTGACCCACGATGTCGAGGAAGCCCTGTTCATGGCCAACCGGGTGATTGTCTTCAGCGACCGTCCGGCGCGCATCAAGGCAGAGATCGTCGTCGACAGTGCTTACCCACGTCATCGCGACGATCCGTACCTGGTCGATCTGCGGCGTCGCCTCCTCGAGCTGCTGGGGTGCGCGCCGTGAGCGCGATGCTGTTGACGCCGCTGCGGAGACTGGCGATGGACCTGATACACATCGACTGGCTGCCCCTGCGTTTCTGGTTGGCCGCGCTGGGCAGCACATCCATCATGCTGCTGGGCCTGCTGGCGGTGGGCGCCATCGATGATGACGTCGGTGACGACCGCGCTGTCACGGCGTTGCTGCAGGATGCCAATGCGGCCCAATGCCGAACGCCGGCGACCGCCCTGACCGCAGTCGTCAATGCGATCAGCCCACAGTAATTCTTAACCCATACTTAAGAATGTCTGTTTTGGCCACGGCTGGCGGGATGGCTATGACTACCGTGAACGCAAATTGTCCCGGGGGCCGGCATGTTCAAACTGAAGGCGCTGACGCGCCTGGCCGCTGTTGTCAGCGGGTTGGCGGTTGTGTTCGGCGCCGCCGCACCGCCGATACGGGCTGAAATCACCGAGGTGCGGATCGCGCAGCAGTTTGGCCTCGCCTATCTGCCTCTGATCGTCGCGCGCAATCAGAAATTCATCGAGAAGCGTGCGGCCGACGCCGGCATCAGCGACCTTAAGGTGACCTGGGTCCGCCTCGGCAGCGGCGCTGCCGTGAACGATGCCTTGCTGTCGGGCGGCATCGAGTTTGGTGCGGCAGGCCTGGGTCCACTGTTCACGCTGTGGGACAAGACACGCACCAATCTTGGCGTGCGAGCCGTGGTGGCGCTGGATGCATCGGCGCTGTTCCTGAACGTCAATCGCCCGGATCTGAAGACCCTGGCCGACATCAAGGACAGTGACCGCATCGCACTGCCGGCGGTGAAGGTGTCGCATCAGGCCGTGCTGTTGCGCATGGCGGCCGAGCAGGCCTTCGGGCCTGGCCAACACGAGCGTCTCGACAGGTTCACTGTGACGCTGCCGCACCCCGAGGCGCATGTGGCGCTCCTGAGCGGCAAGACGGAGGTCACCGGGCATTTCGGCAATTCACCGTTCAGCTATCAGCAGCTGGATCAGGCGGGCATTCATCGTCTGCTGTCGTCGGAGGATATCCTGGGCGGCCTCGGCACGGTGACGTCGGTGATCACCACGGCCAAGGTGCGCGAGGCCAACCCCAAGGTTTATCGCGCCGTGCTCGAGGGGCTGCGCGATGCGCAGGCGCTGATCGCGCGCGACAAGGCGCTGGCGGCACGCCTCTTCGTCGAAGAGGAGAAATCCAGCCTGACGGCCGACTATATCCGTGGCGTGTTGGAGAAACCTGCCATGCGCTACAGCGCCGTACCCGTGAACACCGCCAAGTTCGGCGACTTCATGTTCCGCACCGGTGTGCTCAAGACCCGTCCCGGGACATGGCAGGACTATTTCTTCCCCGAGATCCACGACCAGCCCGGCAGCTGACGCCATGAGCAGCGCATCCATCGCGGTGCTGCCGCAGCCGCTGCTCGCGGTGCGCGGCGTCACGGTGCAGTACAAGACGGCCGATCATCTCGTCACCGCGGTCTACCGCGCCAGTTTCGACGTTCATCCCGGCGATCGCTTTGTCATGCTGGGGCCGTCGGGCTGCGGCAAGTCGACCTTGCTGAAGTCGATCGCAGGTTTCATCCGGCCGGTCGAGGGCGACATCCTGCTGGAATCCCGGCCTGTGCGGGCGGCCGGTCCGGACCGCATCATGGTGTTCCAGGAATTCGATCAGCTCCTGCCCTGGAAGACCGTGCGCGACAACGTCGTCTTCGCGCTGGTGGAAACCGGCGTGTCGCGGCGCGACGCCCACGAGCGCGCGCAACACAACCTCGAGCGGGTCGGCCTAGCGAAGTTCGCCGATCTCTATCCGCATATGTTGTCGGGTGGCATGAAGCAGCGCGTGGCGCTGGCGCGCGCCATGGCGCTCGAGGCCAAGATCCTGTTGATGGACGAGCCGTTCGCTGCCCTCGATGCGCTGACGCGCCGGCGCATGCAGGAAGAGCTGCTGGCGTTGTGGGACGATGTGGGATTCACGCTCGTCTTCGTCACGCACTCGATCGAGGAGGCGACCATCGTCGGCAGTCGCATCCTGGTGCTCTCGCCGCATCCCGGCCGCGTGCGCGCCGAATTGAATGTGCCGGCCGGTATCGAGGCGCGCGCGGCCCTCGACCGACGCATCCATCATCTGCTGTTCGGCGATGATGCGACGGAGCGCGCGGTGAGGACTGTTCATGGCGGCCGCTAGTGTGCGGCCACAGCCTGCCGATCGGCCCGAGTTCGTGCGCGAGGTCGGCGACATGCCGGCCGGCTTGCGCATCGATGTGCCGCTGACCCTGTGGGAACGCGTCTATCGCATCGATGCGGTGCGGCAGGCGACGCTTCTCGTCCTGTTGGCGGTGCTCTGGCAGGTCTACGCCACGTCGCTGAACAACAATCTCGTGCTGCCGTCGTTCTCTGAAACGCTGGATGCTGTATGGAACGGTCTCGTCACCGGCCCGCTGTTGTCGCGTGCCTGGACGTCGATCCGCGTCCTCGTGTTGGGATATGTGGCCGGCATCGTCGTTGCGGGCATCCTCACGCTGCTGGCGATCTCGACGCGGCTGGGCAGCGACCTGCTGAACTTGCTGACGGCGATGTTCAATCCACTCCCGGCGATCGCCCTGTTGCCGCTGGCACTGCTGTGGTTCGGCCTCGGCCAGGGCAGCATCCTGTTCGTGCTCATCCACGCCGTCCTGTGGCCGCTGGCACTCAATACGCACGCCGGCTTCCGTGGCGTTGGTGAAACCCTGCGATTGACGGGCCAGAGCTTCGGGCTGCGCGGTGCCCGGTTCGCCGTGAAGATTCTCATTCCGGCGGCGTTTCCCGCCATCCTGTCGGGGCTGAAGATCAGCTGGGCCTTTGCCTGGCGCACCTTGATTGCGGCCGAGCTGGTGTTCGGTGTCAGCTCAGGCGGTGGCGGTCTGGGCTGGTATATCTTCGAGAACCGCAATCAGCTTGAGATCCCGAACGTCTTCGCCGGCCTTTTTACCGTCATCGCGCTGGGCCTGCTCGTCGAAGGTGTCATCTTCCGCGCGATCGAACGCGTGACGGTGCGCCGCTGGGGCATGCAGCGCTGATCCTCCCAGGGGAGGATTACAGCGACGACGATGTCAGCGAGGCGTCGATCAGGGTTTCGTCGTTGCCGGTCTGGGCCCGTAGCCAGCGCAGGAGGGCCACGACCTTGGCCAGCGACGTCTTGCGCCGCGGGCAGACGAGATAGTAGGCGAAGTCGAGCGTCTGGGTGACGTTGAACGGGCGCACGAGCCGCCCGGTCCGCAGATCCTCGGCGGCCAGCGTGCCTTTGGCCAATGCCACACCCTGACCGGCAGCCGCGGCTTCCAGCACCAGGCTCGACTGGTTCAAGCGCATACCCCGCGTGGCGTCGACATCCGTGACGCCGGCCGCCTTCAGCCACATGCGCCAGTCGGGGCAGCTCGGATCCTGGTCGGGGCTGTCGTCGTGCAGCAGGGTGAAGCGGGCGAGATCCCGCGGCTTCTTGAGGGCACCGCCGGTGCGCGCCAGCGTCGGGCTGCAGACGGGGAAGACGGTTTCCTCGATGATCTTCTCGGAAAAGAGATCGCCATAGTCGCCGGCGCCGTAGCGAATGGCGCAGTCGACGTCCTCGACGTCGAAGTCGACCAGGTGCATCGAGGCGCTGATGCGCACGTCGATCTCCGGATGAACCGTACGGAAATTGTCCAGCCGCGGCACCAGCCACTTGGCGGCGAACGAGGGCGCCACCGACACCGTCAATGGGCCAGCCTGGCCGGCAGCGTCGATCTGCTCCAGCGCCTGCACGATGCGCTCGAAAGCATCCGCCAGCCCCGGCAAGCAGGCCTGGCCTTCTTCCGTCAGGACCAGGTTACGGTTGGAGCGCCGGAACAGCTCGCAGCCAAGCTGATCCTCCAGCTGCTTGATCTGCTGGCTGATCGCGGCCGGCGTGACGTGGAGCTCGCCAGCCGCCTTGGAGAAGCTCATGTGCTTCGCCGCCACCACGAACGCCCGTAGCGAGTTGAGCGGCGGCAGCCGGCTGAGAGAGATGCGCATCGCCTGTATTCGGAAGAGATGACGTCGCGTCGACGGTAAAAGACGCCGACTGAATGCATATCGTCGACAGCCGCGCGATGTGCAAGTGAGAGCTTAATGGATGCGACAGTTCTTCTTATGCGAGAGTGAGCATATCTTCGCGATTACGGCGGCAAGCCCGGAATCAGTTCACCGCCAGTTTCGATCTTGAGGCTGGAGCCGGCGAAATCTTCGGTCACGAGCTGGAAACGGCCGCCCAGGTGGCGGGCCAGGAAAGCCTCGGTCACGGCGTAGAACGCGAATCGGTTCTCCGGCCGCGAAAAGCCATGCCCTTCGTCGGGAAACGTGAGGTAGGTGACAGGCACCCGACGCTCCTGAAGCGCACGGACCATCTGCTCGGACTCGGCCGCCACGACGCGCACGTCCTTCATTCCTTGGGCGATCAGGATTGGCCGTTTGGCGTGCGCGATATGCGTGAGCGGCGAGCGTTCGCGCAGGAAGGTGCGACCCTCCTCCGTGTCGGGATCGCCCAGCCGGTTCTTCCAGACGCTGAACCATGGTCCCCAGTAGGGTGGAATGGTGGCCATGAAGGTCAGCAGGTTCGAAATGCCGAAGATGTCGACGATGCAGGCAAACACATTGGGTGTTTTCGTGGCCGCGGTCAGTGCCGAATAGCCGCCATAACTGGCACCATAGAAGCCTACTCGCCGGGGATCGGCCCAACCGCTGTTCACCGCCCAGTTCACGGCGTCGATCAGGTCGTCGTGCATTTTGCCGCCCCATTCGCGATCGGCGGCGGTGACGAAGGCTTTGCCGTAGCCGGTTGAGCCCCGGTAGTTGACGCTCAGCACGGCGTATCCGCGGTCGGCCAGCCACTGGTGCGTCGCAGAATAGCCCCAGCGGTCGCGTGCATAGGGCCCGCCATGGATCACCAGCACCAGAGGCAACCGGCCGTCGGCCGATGCCGATGGCGCGGCCGGTCGTGTGAGGTAGCCGTTGATCCGCAGGCCGTCGCGCGCCGGAAACGCAACCGGCGTCATCGGCTGCAGGGCGACGCTCGCAAGCCGGGGGCGCTGGATGAACAGCGAGCGGACCTGTCTCGCGGCACGGTCGAACAGGACGAACTCGCCGCTGGCGTTGTCGCGCTCGTAGTAGGCGACCACCTTGCCGTTGTCGGCGCTGCGGCTGGTGATCGCGACGTCGCCGGGACCATGCGCTTCAAGACGTGTGAGCTCCTCGCGGGCCGCGGGCTCCAGGGCCTGCCAGGTCGCGCGGGCGCGCACCGCAAGCGCTGCCAGCGGCCGGCGCGTCGTAGGATCGAACGTCACCTCGCTGATGTCGGCCTCGTCGTCCTCCGCCAGGACGCGGGTCTGTCGCGTCGCCATGTCGAGGGCAACCAGGGCCGCCCTGTCGCGGCGGCGCGAGTCCAGCATGTAGAGCGTGGCGCCGTCGTCGCTGAAATCGATCACGTGGGTCGAGTCGGTGTCCGAGATCGGCACCGTCATGAACGGTGTCCAGTCGTCGCTGCCCTGGCGCTCGACGTAGGCGATGCCGCCATCAGCGTCGTAGCGGAACGCCAGCCGCAGCTGGAACCGGCTGTCGGTGACCAGGCCGACATAGTCACGATTCTCGTAGACCAGCTCGCTGCGGCCGGTCACGACGTTGGTGCGAAAGAGATCGAAGCGGCCGCGGTCACGCTGGTTGTGACGCAACAGTATCTCTTCGGGAAAACGCCGATCCGTCTCCTGGATGAAAGACCGCACGCCGTGCTCCGGCATCAGGGGCGCGATCTCGCCCGACTCGATGTCGACGCTGGACGCGCGCCAGTTCTCGTCGCCGTCGCGCTCCTGGAAGAACACGATGTGACGATTGGTATGAGCCCACTGGATGTAGCCCAGGCTGCGGTCGGTGACACGGGTCAGGGGACGTGCGGCGGCAGGATCATCGAGGGGCGCCACCCAGAGATTGCGCACGCTGCCGATCGGCGCCAGCCATGCCAGGCGCCGGCCATCAGGGCTGATCCTGACGAGGCTGTAGTCGGGGTTGTCGAAGAAGATACGGCGATCGACCAATGGCATGGTCGGGGCTGCATGCGCGAGGAGGTGCGGGTGGCTGCCGATGATGGCGCCGATACCGCTGGCGGCAACACCGCGCATGAATCGACGGCGTGGAAATGGCGAGGTGTTCATGGTGACCTCGAAGAGGAGGGCGACCGTAGCACGTCATCCAGCGGTCCGCCGGATGCTATGCCCGCTCAGGCGTCCTTGTCGTCGCGTTTCAGGCTGCCGCGTACCTTGGCCGCCTGCTCTTCCAGATTCTTCGACAGCTCGGCATCCAGCGAGCCGGGGCCTTCCTCGCTGGCCTGGTCGTGGACGAACTGCTCTTCCTTGCTCAGCTCCTGGCTGATGCGCCGGCGCAGCGTGGCGAGCGCATCGACGTGCTGCGGCGGCACGGTGCCATAGATGCAGGTGCCGTCGACGACGATGTACGGCATCACCAGGATGGGGGCTGCCCGGATGAACTGGGTGCAGACCTCCCGCAGCACGTCGACGTCGCAGGTCGGGCGGCTCATCAACCTCTCGAGGCTGTTGCGTGCTGCCGTGTGCGCCAGCATGTCGATCCAGATCAGCGGATATTCCTGGTCGTTCAGGATGCCGCGCAGCACCTGTCCTTCCTCGACCTGCAGGTTCAGGCGCTCGGTCAGCTGGTGGCGGATCATCATGTCCGCCAGCAGATAGGCGAGCTCGACCGACACGACGAAGCGGCGCGGCGTTGCCAGCTCCGTCAGCCGGAAGCCGAGATCGATCGACGGCCCAACGAAGTCGCGTTGATGGGCCAGCGTGTCGTGCCCGAAGCGCGCAATGCGCACCATCGTGTCGTTGCCGTGCGGTTCCGAATCGGGCGCGTAGGAACCGACCAGCGGGATCTCCTTGTTGACGTTGGGGAAGCCGGCGAGCCACGCCGTGGCCTTCAACCGCAGGCGTCCGTTGCTGCGGCGCTGCAGGTCGACATCCTGCAGCGCCAGAACGTCCCTGAACGCCAGCACAGCAGCCAGACACTGCAACGGGTGCGTGACCTCCTTGACGAACAGCAGCTCGTCGCCCGCCGACTTCCACAGAATGGGATCGGGTCCTGCATCGGCATGACGGAAGCGTCCTGCCGCCCGCAGCCAACTGCGCTCGAGGGCGGCCTGCGTCTCGATATAGAACCAGTGGATGATCGGCAGCCACGCCTCGAATGTCTCGGGCGTGACCTGATACTTGAACGACGTCGATCCCTGGATGTCGAGGCTGAGGAACAGCCGCAGGCGCGGCGTCAGGAAATCGTAGCGCTCTTCCATTGCCGGTAGGGCAAGGGCCTAGAGCAGGCCGAGACCCTTCGCCCGAATCGTTGCCGCCTGCTGCGACACGCCGAACAGCGCCGCCAGCTTGGTGATGTCGCCAGCGTAAGTTTCGAAGGCGGCCTGGAACTGTGCCGACGGCATCAGCAAGCCGGCCGCGAACCAGTTCGCCTCCCACTCGACGCGATCGCTGCCGTAGCGCTTGGCGGCCATCGGCGCGCAGCACCGTGGGTAGTGAAGGAAGTAGTGACCCAACTCGTGGGCGATCGTGAACCGATCACGCGCCGCGCCGGTGTAGGTCGGCAGGGTGATGGTGAACTGGCCCTGTGCTTCCACGACGATGGAGCCGTCCTCGAGGTCGGCATCATCCAGCGCCTTGTAGCAGACGCGGCCACCCAGACGCTCGACAACCGCCTCCAACGGATCGCCCGGCTGCATCTCCGCATCGCGGGCAAACTTCTCGGCAGCGGCCATGATCGCGGCCTTGCCGGCGTTACAGGGTGAGGGCGACGCGTAGTTGACGCTCATTCAGAACATCCCGGACGATGCAACGAGGACAACCTCTCTGCACGCCACTATAGCAGACGCCCTCAATATATAGAAATCCATGCCCGGTGCTGCCAGATGCGCGGATTTCATATTGAATATCAGATACTTAATGTCTGAAGTGCCGCATCCCGGTGACGACCATGGCCAGGCCCTTGTCGTCGGCGGCGGCGATCACCTCGGCATCCCGCATCGAGCCACCGGGCTGGATGACCGCCGTTGCCCCTGCAGCGGCGGCGGCCAGCAATCCGTCGGCGAACGGGAAGAAGGCGTCGGACGCGACGACGCTGCCTTTGGCCAGGCTTTCGGACAAGCCGGCGGCCTTGGCCGCTTCCTCGGCCTTCCAGGCCGCGATGCGGCTGGAATCGACACGGCTCATCTGGCCGGCGCCGATGCCGACGGTGGCGCCATCCTTGGCGTAGACGATGGCATTGGACTTCACGTGCTTGCAGACGCGGAAGGCGAACAGCAGGTCGTCCAGTTCCTTCGCCGTCGGCGCCCGCTTGGTGACCACCTTCAGCGCATCGCGCGACACGTGGCCGTTGTCCGAGGTCTGCAGCAGGATGCCGCCGGCGATGCTCTTGAAGGTCATGCGCGGCGTTGCCGGGTCGGGCAGGCCGCCGGCCAGCAGCAGGCGCAGGTTCTTCCGCTTGCCGATGATGGCCCGCGCCTCTTCCGTGGCATCAGGCGCGATGATCACCTCCAGGAAGATCTTGGCCAGTTCATCGGCCAGCGGTGCATCGAGCGGCCGGTTCATCGCTACGATGCCGCCGAACGGCGATACCGGATCACACTGGAAGGCGCGCAGATAGGCGGTCTTGAGATCGGGGCCGACAGCGACGCCGCAGGGGTTAGCGTGCTTCACGATGACCACGGCCGGCTGATCGAACTCGGCGACGGCCTCATAGGCCGCCTCGGTGTCGCCGAGGTTGTTGTAGGAGAGCTCCTTGCCCTGCACGACCTTGGCCGTGGCGACGCCGGGCCGCTGGCTGCCGTCGCTGTAGAAGGCGGCGCGCTGATGCGGGTTCTCGCCGTAGCGCAGCGACTGCACCAGGCTGCCCCCGATCGCCAGGCGCGACGGGAACGGCTGATCGAGTTGCTGGCCGAACCACTGCGCAATCGCGGCATCGTAGCTGCCGGTGCGGGCAAAGGCGGTCGCTGCCAGCTTGCGGCGCAGCGCCAAGGTGGTGGCGCCGTCGTTGGCCTCCATCTCCTGCTGGATGGCGGCGTAGTCGGCCGGGTCGACCACCACGGTCACGAAATCATGGTTCTTGGCGGCGGCGCGGATCAGGGCCGGACCGCCGATATCGATGTTCTCGACGCAGGTCGCGACATCGGCGCCACGCGCCACCGTGGCCTCGAACGGGTAGAGGTTCACCACCACCAGGTCGATGGGCGCGATCTTGTGCGCCGCCATTTCGGCAGCGTGCGTCTTGTCGGTGCGCCGCCCCAGGATGCCGCCGTGGATGGAGGGCTGCAGGGTCTTGACCCGGCCGTCCATGATCTCGGGGAAGCCGGTGTGATCGGAAACCTCGGTCACCTTGATGCCGGCGTCGCGCAGCGCCTTGGCCGAACCGCCGGTCGACAGGATCTCGACCCCGCGGCCGGCCAGGAACCGGCCGAAATCGATCAATCCCGCCTTGTCCGACACCGAGATCAGGGCGCGGCCGATCTTGGCGCGGTCGGGTGTGGGCGAGGGCACATATTGGGCGGGCGCGGACATGGCGGCTTCCTGCGAAGACGGGGCGTGGCGGCGGCTCTATAGCCGGCCCATCGGCCGCAGACCAGATGCGCAGCGCCGCAGGTGTGAGTGTGCAATGTTGGGGAGAAACACTCCTCCCCAGCTCTTGTTCAGACCGGGGAGAAGGTGGACAGGTGTTCGGAGACATCGTGGACACTTCCGACAGCGAAGCAAGGAGGCTGTCGGATGCCGTTCCGCGAGGTGTCCCGGATGGACGAGAGACAGGAATTTGTGATGCTGGCATCGG
>DATEIF010000349.1:0-20516 GCA_035279205.1 Vineibacter sp. | reverse complement strand
ACTCTTCGACGAAAGCGGCGTATCCGTCATTCCGGCGCATCTCTCGTACGAGGCGGCTGCGTGTCTGCCCTGTGCCGGCCTCACCGCCTGGAGCGCCGTGGTGGCGCAGGCGACAACCGAGCCGGGCGACGTGGTGATCACGCAGGGCACCGGCGGCGTGTCGATCTTCGCCCTGCAGTTCGCCAAGCTGCGCGGCTGCCGCGTCATCGCGACCTCGTCCAGCGATGCGAAGATCACGCGCCTCAAGCAGCTCGGCGCCGACGTCACCATCAACTACAAGACCACGCCCGAGTGGGGCAAGGCGGCGCGCGCCGCCAATGGCGGACACGGCGTTGACCAGGTGGTCGAGGTCGGCGGTGCGGGCACGCTGGCGCAGTCGATCCGCGCCACGCGCTTCGGCGGCACGCTCAGCATGATCGGCGTGCTGGGTGGTGCGTCGGGTGACGTGCCGGTGGCGCTGATCGTGATGAGCAACCTGCGCCTGCAGGGCATCACCGTCGGCAACCGCGCCGACCTCGACCAGATGATCAGGGCGATCGACGTGGCGAAGCTGGAGCCCGTGGTCGACAGCGTCTTCCCGTTGGATAAATGGGCCGACGCCATGGCGCACATGAGCGCCGGCAAGCACTTCGGCAAGGTCTGCATCGGGATTGGGTGAGGGCATTACTCGCTGTCATCCTCCCCAGCTTTTGCTGGGGAGGTGCCCCGAAGGGGCGGAGGGGAGGCGTGGTGATCTCAGTGACAGAGACCACGTGGGCTCCCCCTCCGGCCTTCGGCCACCTCCCCCAACTGCGTTGGGGGAGGATGCATTAAAGCAGCTGGAAATAGTCGATGGACAGGCGCCACGGCGGTGGTGAGGGTGCATCGGACAAGATGCCGAAGAAGATGTTCTCCGTCAGCCAGTCGTGCGGGCCCTTCTGGACCTCGAAGGTGGGCACGACGCGCATATAGAATTCCGACGGTTTGGGCTTGTCGCTGACGGCCGGGTCGCGCCAGCGCGCAAAGACCTCCGGCGGTGCGCGGCGGATGCCGCGATTGCGCAGCAGGATGAGGGTGCCGTCGTCTTCCTGCAGGCAGTATCGCGCGTCGATGCGCAGGACGCCCTCGGGCGCGATCAAGGGAAACTCGCCGCCGCCCGGCAGCACCTTGCCGCGCAGGCGCGGGCCCTCGAAGACGCCGTCGGCCAGCGGCACAAAGAGGCGGTCGCCGCCTGTCGGCAAGGGCCCGATGCGCTGGATGGCGGGCGACTCGATGCGCAGATGGACGGTCATGACGAATTCGAACGCCGGTTTCATGGATCGCCTCTCTTGCCGGACAGGATGCGTATAGCCTAAGCGCGCGACGCTTCCGCGCGCTTGACGTCGTGCTGAATGTATTGCGCCGCCCACCAGAACAGCGCACCGCCCAGCACCGTCACCACGGCCGGCAGCATCAGCGAGTAGCGGATCGCGACAGCGCCATAGGTCGGCCGCAGGTGGTCGTTGGCGATGCCGATGATCAGGGGGGCGATGCCCAGACCCACCACGGTGACGACCAGGTAGAACGATGCTGTGGCCAGGGCGCGCATGCGTGGCTTGGCTGTTGCCTGCACGACGGCGAAGATCGGTCCCATGTGGAAGGCAAGCAGGACCGAGGAAACGCCGAAGCAGACGATGGACACCAGCAGCGAGTCGGTATGCAGGGCATAGAGCAGCACGGGACACGCCAGCGCGCTGGTGATGGCTGGCGCCCAGAGCTGCCATCTCTCGCTGCGGGCACTGAGGCGTTCGACGACGAAGCCGCCCAGCAGCAGGCCGATCGGTCCGCAGGCGCCGCGCACGATGCCGGCATAGGTGCCGATCTCACCGCTGTTGAGGTGGTGTACGCGCCCCAGGAAGGCCGGCAGCCAGACTGAGAAGGCGTAGAGATCGAAGCCCAGGAGCGCGCCGCCGAAGACGGTGAGCACGAACGCTTTCTGCGACAGCAGGAAGCGCACGGCGTCGGCGAAGGAGGTGCGGCCGACATCGACCTTGGTTGCCTCGCTCTGGCCGCGGGGCGGCTCGGCCACCGTGAGGTAGAGCACGATCGCGAGCGCAATGCCGGGCAGGCCGGCGACGGCAAAGGCGACGCGCCAGCCGTAGTAGAGATCGACCCAACCGCCGATGAAGTAGCCGAGGAACGTGCCGATGTAGGCGCCGGCCTGGAAGATGGTGAGCGCCCGTGCCCGCTTTTCCTTCGGAAAGTAGTCCGAGATCATCGAATGGGCCGGCGCCTGGCCCGCCGCCTCGCCGATGCCGACGCCGAAACGGGCCATCGCCAGCTGGACGACGTTCTGCGCCAATCCGCTGATGGCCGTCATCGCGCTCCACACCAGCAGGCCCAGCGATATGATGGTCCGGCGGCTGCCGATGTCGGCCAGCCGCGCCACCGGGATGCCGAAGATGCTGTAGAACAGGACGAAGGCGAAGCCGGACAGGAAGCCCATCATGGTGTCGGACAACGCCATGTCCTTTTTGATCGACTCCAGCAGGATGTTGATGATGCCGCGGTCGAGGAAATTAAGCGCCTGCGCCAGCATCAGCAGGATCAGGCAATAGTTGGCCTGCAGCGGGCTGATCCTCGGCCGCGCAGCGGCCGCGTCCAGCGTGGTCATTGCCTTTCCTCCCGTTTATCGCCCGGGAGGCTGCGGGCCGCTATGCGTCCTGCATACAAAGATGATTAAATATGTGATATTTGAAATCTTGAATTCATCGATGCCGCGCCATGGACCTGCACAAGCTGGATCTCAATCTCCTGCGGGTCCTGGACGCGCTGCTGGAGACACCGAACACCAAGGCGGCGTCAGCACAACTGAATGTCAGCCAGCCGACGGTCAGCTTCTCGCTGAAGAAGCTGCGGGAGGTTCTGGACGACCCGCTGTTCACGCGGGCTTCGCATGGCTTGCAGCCGACGCCCCAGGCGTTGCGCCTGCGCGAGCCGCTGAAGCGGATCTTCGCGATCGTCCGCGATGACGTGCTCACGGCGCCGCGGTTCGATCGGGCCACGACAACCCGGCCGTTCGTCTTCGGGCTTTCGGATGTCAGCGAAGCGGTTTTCCTGCCGGCGTTGACCCAGCATCTCCTACGGCAGGCACCGCATGCGGTGCTGAAGTCGATCCCTGTCGGCCTCGCTGCCTTGGAAGCGCAGCTCGCCGCCGGGAACATCGACCTCGCCCTGGGCAATTTTCAGAATCTGAAGAACCCGTCGCTGTTCCAGCAACGGCTGTTCTATCGCAACTTCGTCTGCATCATGAGCCCGGGCAACCGCCTGGCGCGCGGGCGGCTCACGCTCCGGCAGTTCGTCGCCGCCAACCATGCGGTGGTCGACCGCGGGGCGCTGTCACAGTCGATCCTGGAGCAGGCGATCGAGCAGCTGGGCATCGACAGGACGGTCAAGGTCCGCTGCTCGAACTTCCTGAGTGTGCCGTCGATCATCGCCGGCACCGACCTGCTGATGGTCGTACCTGAGGATATCGGCACCCTGCTGGCACGCGATGGCCGGATCACGACGCGACCGGTGCCATTCGCGCTGCCCAATCTGCATGTGAAGCAGCTGTGGCATCGCCGGTTTCACAACGATGCGGCCAACAAATGGCTGCGGGCCCAGGTCGCGGGCCTGTTTCTCAACAAGGCTTCGGGCGTCTGAGGGCGCGGAGGAACTCCGCGCCCTCGGACGGATGTTACGCTAGTTCGTCGTGCGCGGCGTTGTGCCGGTGCCCGTGCTCGGCGGCGTGCGCGGCACGTCCTTCACATAGCCCGGATAGTAGACCGCGCTGCGGTCGAACTTCGGCATCTTGGATACCGACTCCTTGGTGGCTGACGGGTAGACCATGTGGTCCGCCGCCATCTGCAGGTCGGTGATGGGGACCGCGACCAGCCGGTCGCCGATGCCCAGGAAGCCGCCCACGCTCAGCACGGCGTAATTGACCTTCGAGTCGTTGCCCATCAGCAAGTCGTCGATGGTGCCGATCTTGTCGCCGGCGCTGTTGCGCACCGATGTGCCGATCATGGCGTTGGCGCGTGCCACTGCACCGTCAGGCACAACGCCCTTATCGGTCGTTGAGCTCACCGGCGGCGGCGATGACGGCGGCTGGCCAGGTGACGTCGTCTGGCCGGGGGACGTTTGACCCAGCACCGGTCCGGTCAACGCGAGCGACATCGCCAGCGCCGAAGCCACCACCGGGATGGTTACATGTTTGGTCTTCATGGTTTTCTCCATTGCCGACTTTGGCCCGCCGACACGGGTTTGTGCCCGCAGTAGCGCGCTCTCAAGACCAACGCATAGGCACTAGGGAAGTTGCCGGTATGCACCCCGGCGGCAGACGGCATGCAATAATCGGTGGCGCAATATCTCGTTTCGCTTCACTGCAAGTGGCACCGCCGGCAGCGTGCGTGAACATTTTTCACCGCAACGCCATCGTGCTAACCTGCCGGGCACGAGGAGGCGCAGCAGCGCCGTGCCGGCGGAAGGGAGGGCACGATGCCGCGTCAGGATAACAAGTCGCGGTGGCGCAACATCGCCATCGCCAGCCTGGTGCCGGTCTTTCTCAGCGGGTCGGCCGAGGCGCAGCAGGAGCAGGCGCCGAACCCGCAGAGTGAACGTGTCCGCCTGCCGGACGCGGTGAAACGCGCGCTGCCGGCCGTCGTGGCGCTGAAGGCCGTGGTTCCGCGCACGGCGCGCTCGGCCGAGACGCTGGGCACCGAGCGGGCCGGCCATGGCGTAGTGATCGATGAAGACGGCCTGGTGCTGACGGTCGGTTACCTCATCATGGAAGCCGAGTCGGTCGAGGTCATCGAGGCCGGCGGCCGGCGCGTGTCGGCTGTCGTTCTGGCCTACGACTACGAGTCGGGCTTCGGCCTTTTGCGCACGGCGCTGCCGCTGCGGGCAAGCCCGCTGCCGTTCGGCGATTCCGATGTCCTGAAGTTCCGTGACGTGGTCACGGTGGCCGGTCACGGCGGCGAGGAGATGGCGCAGCGCGCCGTCGTGGTCGATCGCCGGGAGTTCGCCGGTTACTGGGAGTACCTCCTGGAAAACGCCGTCTTCACGTCGCCACCCTACGGACTGTTCGGCGGTGCGGCCTTGCTGAATGATGAGGGAGCCTTGCTGGGCATCGGCTCCCTGTTCGTCGGCGATGCTTACCGGGCCCACGGCGGCACGTTGCCCGGCAACATGTTCATCCCGATCAACCGGCTGAAGCCGATCATCGCCGTGATGAAGGAAGGCAAGCGGCCGGCGACGTCCAAGCCCTGGATCGGCGTCTACACCCAGGAGGTGGATGGCCGCCTGGTCATCGCCTACGTGTCGCCCGACAGCCCGGCCGACAAGGCCGGCCTGCGGCGCGGCGACATCATCCGCGACGTCGGCGGCCACGAGGTCGAGGCGGTGGCGGATTTCTATCGCAAGCTGTGGGCCACCGGGAACAGCGGCACGGCGGTCACGCTGGGCATTGAACGCGACGGCGTGCCCGAGGATGTCATCGTGCGCTCGATCGACCGTTACAAATACCTCAAGCTCGACTCGAGCCTGTGATGGCCGGTCTCGATCGGGTTGACTCGCCTGTACGGTCTATATAGTTACACATGAAACTAATTGGCCGCCGGCAGCGGCCGCGCCCGACGGCGCAGAGGAGGGACGACGATGGCCAAGGCCTTCGCCTCGCAGGCGGACCTGGAAGACAAGAAGATCACCTTCAGCCGGTTGTCGGAGCACGCCTACGGCTTCACCGCCGAGGGCGATCCCAACACCGGGGTGATCATCGGTGACGACTGCGTCATGGTGCTCGATGCGCAGGCGACGCCGATCATGGCGCAGCAGGTCATCGAGCACATCCGCACGGTGACCGACAAGCCGATCCGCTACGTGTTGCTGAGCCACTACCACGCGGTGCGCGTGCTGGGCGCCTCGGCCTACGGCGCCGAGCACATCATTGCGAGCGAGGCGACGCGCGAGCTGATCGTCGAGCGCGGCATGCAGGACTGGAAGTCGGAGTTCCAGCGCTTCCCGCGCCTGTTCCGCAACGCCGAATCGATTCCCGGCCTGACCTGGCCCACTATCACCTTCAACGACCGCATGACGATCTGGCTGGGCAAGGTCCAGGTCGACATCATCCATGCCGGGCGCGGCCACACCAAGGGCGACACCATCGCGTGGCTGCCTGACGAGCGGGTGCTGTTCTCCGGCGACCTGGTCGAGTTCGGCGCCACGCCCTATGCCGGCGACGCCTACTTCCAGGACTGGCCGCAGACCCTGCAGCGGCTGCGCGACCTCAAGGCGGAGGCCCTGGTGCCGGGCCGCGGCGATGCGCTGATGACACCGGAGGCGGTCGAGGAGGGGCTGGCGGGCACGCAGGCCTTCATCACCGAGCTCTATGCCGAGGTGAAGAAACGCGCGCTGGCCGGCGGCGACCTGAAGACCGCCTATGATGCGGCCATGGCCAAGCTCGGTCCGCGCTATGGCAACTGGGTGATCTTCGAGCACTGCATGCCCTTCGATGTGTCGCGCGCCTATGACGAGGCCAAGGGCATCGAGCACCCGCGGATCTGGACGGCCGAGCGCGACGTCGAGATGTGGAAGTCGCTGGAATAGCGTCGCGGCCGTCGCCACGGGGAAGGCCGCGCCGATGGGCAGCTACGTCTATCCCAAGTATGACTATATTCCGCCGCCCGAGCTCACGGTCGGCGCCTGCGCCACGCCGACCTACCCGGTGGTGATCGTCGGTGCTGGGTTGGTCGGCCTCACCCTGGCGCTCGACCTGGCCCTGAAGGGCGTGCCGGTCACCGTGCTCGACGAGGACGACACGGTCAGCATCGGCAGCCGCTCGATCTGCCAGGCGCAGCGTACGCTGGAGGTCTGGCATCGCCTGGGTGTCGCCGACCGCATGGTGGCCAAGGGCGTGACCTGGGACACCGGCGAGCTCTTTGTCGGCGAGCAGCAGGTCTATCGCTTCAACATGCAGCCGGAGCCGGGCCAGCGCTTCCCGGCCTTCATCAACCTGCAGCAGTACTATTGCGAGCAGTTCCTGATCGAGCGCTGCCGCGAGGTCGCCGGCGTCGACCTGCGCTTTCGCAACAAGGTCGCGGGCGTGCGGCCGGCCAACGACCATGTCGCCGTCGATGTCGATACGCCCGATGGGCGCTATGTCGTGCGCGCCCAGTGGCTGGTGGCCTGCGATGGCGTGCGCAGCGCGGTGCGCGGCCTGCTGAAGCTGCCCTACGAGGGCGAGGTCTTCGACGATCAGTTCCTGATCGCCGATATCCGCATGAAGACGGCGCTGCCCAACATCCGCAAATACTGGTTCTACCCGCCGTTCCATCCCGACAACTCGGTGCTGCTGCATCGCCAGGCCGACGATGTGCTGCGCATCGACTTTCAGCTCGGCCGCGAGGCCGACGCCGACAAGGAGCGCAAGATCGAGAACATCGATCGCCGCCTGCGCATGATGTTCGGCCCCGATGCGCAATGGGAGCACGAGTGGACCAGCATCTACAAGTTCACCTGCCGCATGCTGTCGCGCTTCGTGCATGGCCGGGTGATCTTTGCCGGCGACGCGGCGCACGTGGTGTCGCCCTTCGGCGCGCGCGGCGGCAATTCCGGCGTTCAGGACGCCGACAATCTCGGCTGGAAGCTGGCGCTGGTGGTCAAGGGCGACGCGCCGGCGGCGCTGCTGGAAAGCTATAACCACGAGCGCGTCCAGGCGGCGCGCGAGAACATCCGCCAGTCGACCCGCAGCACGGACTTCATCACGCCCAAGTTCGCCGCCAGCCACGTCCTGCGCGATGCCGTGCTCGATCTGGCCCGCGACTTTCCCTTCGCGCGCGCCATGGTCAACAGCGGCCGGCTGACCCGGCCGACGCGGTGCGCCGATTCGCCCTTGCATGCGACCGGTGCCGATGGCGATTGGGCGCAGGCGCCGGTCCCCGGCGATGTGCTGCCGGATGCGCCGCTGGCCAACGGCAGCCGTACCTGGGCCACCGAACAGGTCGCGGGGCGGTTTGCCGTCGTGACCTTCACCGATGCGCCGCAGGCACTGCCGGCGGACGCGGCGGCCCGCCTGGCCGGGCCGATCGACATCGAGCGCCTGGCCATCGTATCGGACGCTGGCGGATCGTCAGCGGGCTGGACCGCCCTGCACGATGCCGAGGGCCTGCTGGCGCGACGCTGCGATGCGCGGCCGGGCACGACCTATCTCGTGCGGCCCGATCAGGTCATCGCCGGCCGCTGGCGCAGCCTGGATCTGGCGGCGCTGGCCGACGGCGTGCGGCGCGCCGCAGGGCGTTGAAGGAGGGACCATGGCGTTGCGGCGTGACCTCAACCTGGCGCGGCCGGACGACGTGTACAACCTGATCGTGGACGCCCACCGAGGCCTCGACGAGGCGCAATGCCGCGCCTTCGATGCACGCCTGATCCTGCTGCTGGCCAACCAGGTCGGCGACGAGGCCGCCATCCGCGAGGCGATCGACGCGGCACGCAGTTTCTCCTCGCCCCGCGAGAGCGGGGAGAGGAAGGGGCCCATGCCGCAGGCATGGGAAGGTGAGGGGTAGGAACGGCAGGGCCATGCGCTGCAAACAGAGACAGGGACTGTTCGCCCGTACCCCTCACCCTCCCGCGCTGCGCGCGGGCCCCTCCCTCTCCCCGCTCTCGCGGGGCGAGGGGTGAAAGGAACGCAATGGATCAACATCTGAACGGCCGCGTCGCGGTCGTCACAGGCGCCGGCCGCGGCAATGGCGCGGCGATTGCGCTCGGGCTCGCGAAAGCCGGCGCGACGGTGGTTGTGACGGACGTCGATGCCGATCTGGCACAAAAGAGCGCAGCGGCGATAGAGAACGCCGGCGGCACCGCGCGCGCGGCGGCCTTGGATGTGCGTGACGCGGCCGCCTGCCTGCGGCTGGCGGCAGACGTCGAGGCGAGCCACGGCAAGGCATCGATCCTGGTCAACAACGCCGGCATCCTGCTGCGCGGCGGCCTGTCGGATGCCGATGCGCGCGACAAATGGCGCGCCACGCTCGACGTCAATCTCGACGGCACCTTCAATGTCACGACCGCCTTCGTCGAGCAGATCAAGGCCACCAAAGGCAGCGTGGTGAACGTCGCGTCGATCCAGTCCTTCGTCGGGCCGCCCAATTCAGCGGCCTACTCGGCGTCCAAGGGCGCCATCGCGCAGTTCACGCGGGCGCTGGCCAACGAGCTGGCGCCGCACGGCGTGCGCGTCAACGCGATTGCTCCCGGCATCATCGAAACCGAGATGACGACGCAGACCCGCGCCGATCCCGAGCGCCTGCGCCAGTACCTGACGCACGTGCCGCTGCGCCGCTGCGGTGTCCCGGACGAGCTGGCCGGCCCGGTCGTCTTCCTTTGTTCCGACGCCGCCAGCTATATTACCGGCGTCGTGCTGCCGGTCGACGGCGGCTATCTCGCGTTCTGAGCCCATCATGTCCCAGGTCACCGTGCGCCCGGCGACGCCCGCCGACGCCGCCGTCATCCACCGCTTTTGCGTCGCGCTCGCCACGTTCGAGGGCGAGCCCGATGCCGTGAAGGCGACGCCGGAAATCCTGGCGCGCGACGGTTTCGGGCCGGATGCGAAGTTCGCCACCATGATCGCCGAGCTCGACGGCCGGCCGGTCGGCTTCGCGCTCTACACGTTCAACTACTCGGTCTGGGAAGCCGGCCGCGGCCTCTTCGTCGAGGACATCTGGGTCGAGCAGGACGTGCGCCAGGCCGGCGTCGGCCGGGCGCTGATGGCAGCCTTGGCGCGCGAGTGCCGCGACAAGGGCTACGGCCGCATCGACCTCAACGTGCTGCACTGGAATCCGGCGCGCCGCTTCTACGAAGCGATCGGCTGCACCCATATCGAGACCTGGCTGCCCTACCGGATTCGCGGCGCTGCTTTGCAGGCATTGGCGGGGAGCTGAATAGCGCCCGGCCGGCAGGCCGGATATGACGTCCCGCGTCACCGACGACGAGGACGCCACCATGGACCGCCAGACCGTCCGCTTGCGCATCGACGACTTCATCGCCACCGTCACCATGGACAACCCGCCGGTCAACGCCCAGAACCGGCAGTTCCACGAAGACATGATGTCGGTCTTCGACGAGATCAGCGACCGTGACGACGTGCGCGTGGCGGTCCTGACCGGTGCCGGCAAGGTGTTCTCGGCCGGCGCCGACATCAAGGGCCGCGCCGGCAAGGTGCGCGAAGCGGGCGAGCAATGGGGCCACAGCCGCCGCGCCCGCGAGTGCTTCCACAGCATCGTCGAATGCCGCAAGCCGGTGATTGCCGCCGTCAATGGCGCGGCGCTGGGCGCTGGCCTCGCGCTGGTGGCGTCGTGCGATATCATCGTGGCGGCGGAGAATGCCGTCATCGGCCTGCCGGAGATCGATGTCGGGCTGATGGGCGGCGGCCGACACGCCATGCGCCTGTTCGGGCGCCATTCGCTGGTGCGGCGCATGATGTTCACCGGCTACCGCGTGCCGGCGGCGGAGTGCTACCGGCTGGGCGTGATCGAGGCCTGCGTACCGGCGGGCGCGTTGATGGAAGCGGCGATGGACTTCGCGCGCCAGATCGCGGCCAAGAGCCCGGTGGCGATGAAGCTCGCCAAGCATTCCCTCAACACCATCGAGGACACGAGCCTGCGCGACGGCTATCGCTTCGAGCAGAACATGACGGCCGAGCTTGGCACCACCGAGGATTCGCGCGAGGCCATGCTGGCCTTCGCCGAAAAGCGCAAGCCGGTGTTCAAGGGACGATGATCATGTCGTCCTGAGCGAAGCGAAGGACCTGTTGAGCCGTCGTTCCGCACGGACCTCAATACAGCGCACGGGCGCTATTGATAGCCCCGTGCGATTGCGCCGTTCAACGGATCCTTCGCTGCGCTCAGGATGACATGAAAGCAGCCGAATGCGTTCGCAAAGCGCCGTCAGCGTCGCTTGATCGCGATGGTGCGGCCGGCTTTGTCGGGCTTCGGCAGCATGGCGTGCGCCGCCGCCATCTGCTCCAGGCGGCGGTAGGTCTCGGCCGGCCAGGGGGCTGAGCGGCGCGTCTCGAAGTCGATGTTCATCAGGATCAGCTCGTTGGTGGCCGACACCCAGCCGTCGCTGCCGTGATGCATCGTATGGAAGTAGTGCACGCGCTTGGCGTCGTAGTCGAGGATCTGGGTGGTGATGCGCAGCGGATCGCCTTCGCGCACCTCTCGGTCGTAGGTGACGTGCGCTTCCAGCACGAAGGTCATGCCGATCTTCTCGCGCGTGTACTCCCAGCCGACGCCGAGCTGGGTGCAGAGCGTGTCGGTCGCCTTGTCGAACGCCACGACATAGAAGCCGACATTCATGTGGCCATTCCAATCGATCCACTCCGGCAGCACCGTGGCGCGGTGGCGATCGAGCGGTGCGGAAAGATCGAGATCTTCGAGGGGATAGGGAAAAGTCGTCATGGGTCGACCGTAGCCAAGCAGCCGCACAAGAGGCAAGTGTTCGTCGGTTTGGAAAGCTACGGCACCGCCAGCAGCTCGTTTGCCACCAGGTCGGGCGCCGAGATGATGCAGTTGTGGCCGGCCTCGATCGGGCGGAAGCGCACGTCGGCCATCGCCTGCACGCGCTCGTGGTTGCCGGCGGACACCGGGTAGCGTGGCTTCACGCAGGCGATGTAGGTCATCGGCACGCCGTTGCCGGGCGGGTTGCTGAGCCGGATGGGCTCGACATAGCAGCGCAGCGGATGCGGCGTGAGCTGCCTGTGGGTCCAGTGCGCCAGGTCCATGTCGTCGATGATCAGGCTGGTCACCGGCGCGAACGGCAGGACCTTGACGCCGTTGACGTCCATGGCGAGCTTCTGCCGCTTGGCCGCGATCGACTCGGGAATGCGCCCGAAGATCGACTGGCCATCGCGCGGAATGCCGCCGTCGATGATCACCAGATGCGAGATGGGCCCGGGTGCGCGATCGACCACCAGCGCCGCGATCAGGCTGCCGAAGGAATGACCGACCAGCACCACGTCCTGCAGGCCGTTGCCGGCCAGGCAGGCGATGGCGTCATCGGTGCAGGTCTCGTTGCTGGTCTCGGGCGACAGCTCGTGCGCGCGCTCGGCAAGGCCGCGAAAGCTCGGGGTAAAGACCGTGTGTCCGGCCGCGCGCAGCCTGTCGGCGACGAAGGTCCATGACCAGCCGCCCATCCAGGCGCCGGACAGACACACGAACGTGCGCGGCGATGATCCCGTCATATCGATCGGATGATGCGGGGCGACGCGCCGCAAGTCGAGCCATCCCGCTGCCGGACGTTTCGGCCAGCGAAGTCGTGGTCACGCGGCCTCGCGGGCGGTGCCGGCGGCGGCAAGGCCCGCAGCTGAACGCGCGCGGCTGAGCGCGGCGACCAGCTGATCATAGGCAGCGCGCCGCGTCGCCTCATCGCGCAGTCGCAGCACGTAGGAGGGATGGATGGTGATCACCAGCCGTGCGCCATGGGCCAGCTCATGAATGGCCTCGCGCTCGCGATTGATGCTGACGGTTCGTCCCAGCATCGCGCGCGCCGCCGTGGCGCCCAGGGCGACGACAACCCGGGGTCGGACGATGGCGATCTCCTTGTCCAGCCACCAGCGGCAGCGATCGACCTCGTATGTGTTGGGGCGCTTGTGCAGGCGCCGCTTGCCGCGCGGCTCGTTCTTGAAGTGCTTGACCGCGTTGGTGACGAAGACCTCGGTACGCTTGATGGCGGCATCGGCCAACGCTTTGTCGAGGATCTGTCCTGCCGGCCCGACGAACGGCCTGCCGGCCAGGTCCTCGCGATCGCCGGGTTGTTCGCCGACCAGCATGACGGATGCCGGCGCGCTGCCCTCACCGCCAACACCCTGCGTGGCGTTGCGGTAGAGCGTGCAGCGCGTGCAGCGTTGGATGTCATCCCACAGAGCGGTGATTGAGGCGGCGCGCTGCGGAGACGGCATGCCGGCGGCGGGGGCCTTGGTCGATCGCGATCGCGTGGAGTGGCTGCGTCGGGTTGCGCGCATGGGGCACCATCGCCCGTCCGGGTGCGTGTCACAGATCCGGGCGAATCAACGCCAGGCCGCTCTGCGGGTCGTGCGTCTTGCGCAGATGGACTGGCGCCTCGGTCAGGACGACTTCCAAGGTCGGCCGGACATGGGCCTCGCTGAGATGACCGGCCAGCGCCGTGCCGTCGCGGCGACCCAGCACGGTATGAATATGCAAGGCTGGTTTTCCTTCCGGCGAGAGCGCCACATCGCCGGTCAAGGCAGCGACCTCGACCTGCTCGCGCACCGGGATGGGCAGGTACTTTTTGCGCTCCCAATCAAAATAGTTGAGAACGGCGCCACTCAGCGCGCCGATCGCCGAAAACTGAGCCGCGCCAACGCCTTCGCGGGTCACGAAGGCGTTCAGTGCCGCGACGGCTTCCTCGCCGCTCTCCAGCACGATGGCAAAGGTGCGCTGGCCATCATCTTCATGCAGCAGCTTGCTGCGCATTCTTCGGCCTCCTGACCAAATGCTCACGCTGAGCAACGAGCGCTGCAGCTATGCGGTTCCCGTACTTGAGACCGACGTGCTGCTGACTACATAATTAGATACCGAGGCAACTGACACCTGCCGATGCCGTTGAAGGCATGACCTGCAGTTGGAGGCAACCATGGCCACGGTTGATCGCTTCCATCGTTTCATCGCTGACCACACGCATGCCGGCGATCACGCCGCGTGGTGGGAGTTGCTGGTCTATCTGCTGGCTGCGCTGGTCGTAGGCTTTGTCCTGGCGTCGGCCTTCACCTTCGCCTTCCCGCGCATGATGGCCGGTTTCTAGACAGCGCGCGCACAGCGCCTAACGCAACAGCGTGAGATTGAATGGCCCGCCGCCACGCCGGCGGGCTTTGTCATTTGTCGGGCCGGCGAAAGCTCAGCCATGCATAGCGGCGGTCGCCGCCGGCGGCATCCCAGTATTCGGCCTTGGACGGACGCACGCGGATGGCGGCGATGTCCGGTCCGTCAGGACCCTCCGGAAACCATGCATCGTCGTTGGGCGTCCAGATGGCGCGGATCAGCGCGCGGTCCTGCGTCAGTGATGCCGTGCCGGAGACCGACACGTAGTCCTCTTGCTCGGTGGCGAGAAAGGCGAGATTGACCTCGCCGATATCGTCGATCTCGTCCGCCTTGTGTGAGGAGCGTCGGGTTAGAAAGCGGATCTCGCCGTGATCGACATCGATGTTGGGGGCCATGGGCCGCGACCGCAGCGCCGGACCGTCACGCGTGACCAGCATGCATACCGGCATGTCGGCGAGCAGCTTCCAGAAGGCTTGCGGGTCTACGAGGCTCATCGTCACTCCGTCGGACGGTTGCGCCTACGCGACGACGATAGACAGCAGCACCCCCAGGACAAGTAGGCCCAGCGCGATGGCCAGTCCCAGAAAGACGAATTGCAGCGGGCTCATCGGTCGTGCGCCAGCGGTGGTTGGTCGCGAGGCCAACGTCGGACGTCACCCATCGTTCCCGGTGGTTTCGCCCAGCAAATTGCTGTGCTGGCGCTGTCCCGATGATGCGATTACGGTGCCGGCACAATCAAACGGGAGGCTTTCCATGGCCGAAATGAACCGCCGCGTGGTGCTGAAATCGCGTCCGCAGGGCGAACCGACGCCGGCGAACTTCGATGTCGTCGACGCGCCGTTGCCTGAACCCAAGGACGGTGAATACTTGTCGCGCACCATCTGGCTGTCGCTGGATCCCTACATGCGCGGGCGCATGAGCGAGGCCAAGGGCTATGCCGCCAACGTCAATCTCGGCGATGCGATGGTCGGCGGCACGGTCGGGCAGGTGGTGAAATCGCGCAACCCGAAGTTCAAGGAAGGCGACTTCGTCGTCGAGTACTCGGGCTGGCAAAGCCATGCCGTGTCGACCGGCGCGATGTCGATGAAGCTCGATCCCAAGGCGGCGCCGATCTCGGCGGCGCTGTCGGTGCTGGGCATGCCGGGCCAGACGGCGTGGTGGGGGCTGATGCAGATCGGCACGCCCAAGGCCGGCGAAACCGTGGTGGTATCGGCCGCCTCCGGCGCCGTCGGCTCGGTGGTGGGCCAGCTTGCCAAGCTGCACGGCTGTCGCGCCGTGGGTATCGCCGGCGGTCAGGACAAATGCGACTACGTGGTCAAGGAACTCGGCTTCGATGCCTGCGTCGACTACAAGGCCGCCGGTGCCAATCTGTTCAAGGCGATCCGCGAGGCGTGCCCCAAGGGCATCGACGTCTACTTCGAGAATGTCGGCGGCGCGGTGCAGGCAGCCGTGGTGCCGCAGCTCAACGATTTCGCGCGCGTACCGCTGTGCGGCCTGATCTCGCAGTACAACGAGATGCAGATGAACCCCGGGCCCGACTGGCGCCTGCTGCTGGTCAAGCGCGCGCTGGTGAAGGGCTTCATCGTCAGCGATCACTTCGCCGAGATGCAGGGCTTCTGGCAGGAAGTGCCGGCCGCGGTGAAGGCGGGCAAGATCAAATACCGCGAAGACATCGTGAAGGGCCTCGACAACGCGCCCGAGGCCTTCATCGGCCTGCTCAAGGGCCGCAACTTCGGCAAGCTGCTGGTGCAGGTGTCCGACGATCCGACCCGCGCGTGACAACAGGCCACCCGCCATCCCGAGCGCAGCGAGGGATCTCCTTGAAAGGGAGTCTCCGTTCGCGGGAGATCCCTCGCTGCGCTCGGGATGACATGTCGCGATAGCCTCTCAAGAAAACAGGAACCCATGTCTGACAAGAAACCGCCGGTAACGCCCGTACCCGCTACCACCATCCTGTTGCTGCGGCCGTCGGTTGACGGCGATCCGGCGTCGACACCCGAAGTGTTCATGGTGGTGCGCCACCATCAGATCGATTTTGCGTCGGGCGCGCTGGTGTTCCCGGGCGGCAAGGTTGACGCTGCCGACAGCGATCCGCGCCTGCGCGGCCTGTGCACCGGCATCGACGGTCTGTCGGATGCCGAGCTGGCGTTCCGCGTCGCCGGCATCCGCGAGGCATTCGAGGAAACGGGAATTCTGCTGGCGCGCCGGCGCGGCGCCGCCGACCTGATCGCGGCGGCAGCGCTGAAGCCGATCGAAGACCGCTATCGCCAGGCCCTGGTCAAGGGCGAGGCCACGATGGCCGAGATGGCAGCCGCCGAGGAACTGGTGCTGGCGTGCGATACGATGCTGCCGTACGCGCATTGGATCACGCCCACGTTCGTGCCCAAGCGCTTCGATACGCGCTTTTTCGTGGCCGCGGCGCCGTCGGACCAGGTGGCGCTGCACGATGGTCACGAGTCCGTCGATTCGGTGTGGGTACAGCCGGCACAGGCCATCGCCGATGCCGATGCCGGCCGCCGCACCATGCTGTTTCCGACCAAGCTCAACCTGATGAAGCTGGCCGAGATTCCCACGGTCGCCGCCGTGCTGGCGCACTACGGCACCTATGCCCCCAAGCCGATCCTGCCTGTCGTCGAAATGCGCGACGGCCGCCGGTTCCTCACCGTCGGCAAGGAGTCAGGCTACGCCCTCTTCGAGCGCGAGATGGATGCCAGCTTCCGCGGCTAGCCGGCCGCCCTGGCTTCTTTGGTGAGCCAGGCGACGAAGGCGGCTGTCGCCGGTTGCTGCAGGGCGCCGGGCCGGGTCACGACATAGTAGGCGAACCGCGTCGGCCATGGGCAGTCGAGCGCGACGGCCAGGCGTCCGGCGGCGATCTCCTCGCGGGCATAGATGTCGCGGATCAGGGCGATGCCTTGGCCGGCGCCGGCGGCGCGAATCAGAAGGATATCATCGTCGAAGCTGGTTCCCCGCTCGGCCCGTGGGTCGTCGTCGACATTGTGCGCGCGCAGCCACAGGCGCCAGTCGGCGCGATCGGAATCCTGAAGCAATGGATACTGCAGGCAGTCGACCGGGGCCTTGATCGGCGGACCGTTGGCCAGCAGCTGCGGGCTTGCAACGGGGATGAAGACCGGAGCCATGAGAGGGCTGGCCTTCAATCCGGGATAGTGTCCCAGGCCGTGCCTGATGGCGACGTCGACGCGATCGCGCCTCAGATCGACGGGTGCCGACGTCGCTTCCAAGCGTACCTCGATGGTGGGGTGGCTTTGTGTGAAATGACCCAGGCGGGGGGCCAGCCACGATGCGGCGAAAGAGGGAACGGCACTGACGGTCAGCGTCTGGTGCGCGTTGATGGCCTCCAGCATCGCGAGCGCCGTTTCGATCTGGTCGAACGCGCGGGCCAGCGTTGCATAGACGCGCGCGCCGGCCGCGCTGAGATGCAGGCCGCGACGCTTGCGTTCGAACAGCGTAACGCCGACCTGCGCCTCCAGCGCCTTGATCTGCTGGCTGACGGCGCCGGGCGTGACGCCCATCACGGCGGCCGCTGCCTTCACACTCCCGTGGCGTCCCACCTCGGTGAAAGCGCGCAGTCCCAGGAGGGGCAGAACCGCGTTCATTGATTTAGCTGTCCTAAATTTAAAGAGCAGAACGAATCGCTCGTTTTGGCCGGGATTGCAACTTATCTCCGCGGCATGTTCCGGCAACAGATTTTAGAACAACTGCACGACCGCAGCCGGAAAAGCGACAGCTCGGACAACGGAGATCAGGCATGAGCACGCTCGGAACCACGAAAGCGGCCGTCAGAACGTCAGCGTCAGCGTCAATGGCCAACACGTCGACCTTCGCGGCTCACCCCGGCTTCCGGCGCATGTTTGCACCGGACAAGCTGACCGTCGGCATCTTCCTGCCGCTGCGGTTCTACCAGGGCGACATGCGGGTTCTCGAAAACCAGGCCGATCACGTTGCCGCGATCGACCACCGGAACTTTGCGGCCGTCTGGGTCCGCGATGTGCCCCTGTTCGATCCGAGCTTCGGCGATGCCGGTCAGCTCTTCGATCCGTTCGGCTATCTCGCGTATCTCGCGGCGCGAACCCGGAACGTCGCGCTGGTGACCGGCAGTGCCATCTTCACGCTGCGCCATCCGATCGACCTCGCCAAGGCCGCTGTCACCGTTGACCGCCTGTCGGGTGGCCGGCTGGTGCTGGGCATCGCGTCCGGCGATCGGCCTGTCGAGTTCCCAGCCTACGGCATCGACATGGATAATCGCAGCGCACGCTTTGCCGAGTCGGTGCGCTTGTTTCGTGCCCTGACCGCCGCGCGGCACGGCCCCATTCACTCGCCCCTTGGTGTGATCCCGCACGGGGTCGAGCTTCTGCCGAAACCCGCGACGGGCGCGATTCCGCTCATTGTCACGGGCTCCAGTCGCCAGACACCAGTGTGGATCGCCGAGCACGCCGATGGGTGGTTGAGTTACCCGGGACCCGTGGTGACGCGCCGAGACGTGATGGCGCTCAAGCCCAAGATCGATGCCTGGCGCGCTGCGATTCCCGGGGGCGCCTTTCGCCCCCATATGACCAACGAATGGATCGACCTTGTCGACGATCCGGATCACCCGCGCATGGCGCTGCGGGGCGGGTTCGTGCTGCGCACTGGCCGCAAGGCGCTGATCCAGCTTCTGGAAGAGTGGCAGTCGATCGGTGTCAATCACGCCGCGCTGGGCATCCAGTTCGCGCAAAGGCCGGTCGACGAGATCATCGAGGAGATCGCGCAGGAGGTACTGCCGCTATTCCCGACGCATGACGGTCCGGCCACCTTGCCGACGCGCTGGTGAGGGCGCGTCGGCGGCGATCACCAGGCGCATGGCCCGCACGAGCTCGCTCGTCAGCGAGGGGTGATCAAGCTGCAGGGGGCCCGGTGCGTTGATCAGGGCGTTGATCAGCGTGCCGTTCATGATCTGGAACGCAAAGCGGATCCGCATTTCCACAGCCTTGGCCGGCCGGCTGCCGGCGTCGCGCGACAGGCGATCGAGATAGCGGTCGGCCACGAAGTGCCCGTGCGCGCGCATCGGCTCCCAGACGGACGGATCCTCCATGCTCTTGCGCAACGCCGCGCGCAGGAACCCCGGGCGGCGGCGGAATGTCTCCGCGACGCTCGCCACCAGCGTCTCCAGCGGATCGCCGCCGTCGGGCGTCTCGAGCAGCTGACTGATGCCGGCGCGCGCTTCCTCCAGGCGATGGGCGATCATGGCGCGGAAGAACGCATCCTTGTCGGCGAAGCGGAAATAGAAAGCGCCGACCGAACAGCCCGCCGTCTTGGCGATGTCGGCGATCGACACCGCCTCGAAATCGCGGATCTCGACCAGGCGGTAGCCCGCGGCCAGCAGCTGATCGCGCGTGCGGCGGCTGCGTGCCTGCTTCGCGGGCAGGGCGCCGGCCCGGTCGTCGTCGGGATTGGGGAGGGCTTGACTCATAATCTGAATCATGGTTCTGATTCAGATTATAGGGTACAGGAACGCGGGTCAAGCACGAGCGGCGAGGAGGCGACCATGACGTACGAGACGATCCAGGTGCGGCGGCTGACGGGCGGTTGCGGGGCGGAGATTTCCGGGGTCGATGTGGCGCGTCTGTCGAACCGGCAGTGGGAAGAGGTGCGTCAGGCTTTCATCGACAACGGCGTGATCTTCTTCCGCGACCAGGATCTGACGCCCGAGCAGCACATCCAGTTCGCGCGCCGCTGGGGCCCGATCGACATCAACCGCTTCTTCACGCCGGTCGAGGGCTATCCGGAGATCGCCGAGGTGCGCAAGGAGAAGGCGCAGAAGACCAACATCGGCGGCGGCTGGCACACCGACCACAGCTATGATCTGGCGCCGGCGATGGGCTCGATCCTGCTGGCACGGGAGGTGCCGGAGGAAGGCGGCGACACGCTGTTCGCCAGCATGTACGCCGCCTACGAGGCGTTGTCGGACGGCCTGCGTCAGACGCTGGAAGGCCTGCGCGCCATCCATTCCGACGAGCATGTGTTCGGCGCCAAGGGCTACCACAAGCAGACCGATGACACGAAGGGCCGCATCGGCAATGCGCACGCCGTGCGCGGTGAGGTCTCACATCCGGTGGTGATCACGCACCCGGAGTCGGGTCGCAAGGCGCTTTACGTCAACCCGGCCTTCACCCTGCGCTTCGAGGGCTGGTCGGAGGCCGACAGCAAGCCGTTGCTGGAGCACCTCTACCGGCACGCCACGCGCCCCGAATTCACCTGCCGCTTCCGCTGGACGCCGGGTGCGATCGCCTTCTGGGACAACCGCGCGACCTGGCACTACGCCGCCAACGACTATCACGGCGAGCGCCGCCTGATGCACCGCATCACCGTGGCGGGTCGCACGCTGTCGTAGGGACACCATCGTCCCGAGTGTAAGTCATCCCGAGCGTAGCGAGGGATCTCCCGCATATGGAGACTCCATTCCCAGGAGATCCCTCGCTGCGCTCGGGATGACAGGTGATCGCTTGAAGCGATAACAGGCGTCAGTCGAAGTCGAAGATGTCGCCGAGGAACGACTTGCGGCGGCGGCCCTTGCCGTACTTGTAGTCGTCGTCATCGTCGTGCTTGCCGTAACGCGGGGCGTAGCGGTCATCCCGTTCGTAGTGGCGGGGCGGCGCTTCGCGCCGATCGTCGTCATAGTGGCGGGGCGGCGGTGCC
>DATEIF010000348.1:0-5078 GCA_035279205.1 Vineibacter sp. | reverse complement strand
AAACGTCGGTGGGCGGAGGGGAGCCGACGTGGTCTCTCGACAAGAAATACCACGTCGGGTCCCCTTCCGGCCTTCGGCCACCTCCCCCACGTTCGTGGGGGAGGGATAAAACGGAGGAAACCGGTGCCTGACGCGAGGACTTCGAACACCATCACCGGCCGCAGCGCCTTCCTGTCCCTGATGAAGGACGAAGGCGTCACGCGCATGTTCGGCAATCCCGGCACCACCGAGCTGCCGATCATGCATGCGCTCACCGAGCAGCGCGACATCGGCTATGTGCTGGGCCTGCAGGAAGCCGTGGTGATCGCCATGGCCGACGGCTTCGCGCGCGCCTCGGGCCAGCTGGTGTCGTGCAACGTCCACGTCGCGCCCGGCCTGGGCAACGCCATCGGCGCCATCTATACCGCGCAGGTGTCGGGCACGCCGATGATCGTCACCGCCGGCCAGCAGGAGCAGGGCCATGGGCTCACCGAGCCCCTGCTCTATGCGCCGCTGGTGCCCATCGCGCAGCCGGTCGTGAAATGGGCCACCGAGGTCAACCGCATCGAGGACCTGCCGCGCATCCTGCGCCGCGCCGCCAAGGTGGCGCTGACCGCCCCCACCGGCCCGGTGTTCATCTCGCTGCCCGGCGACATCCTGAACAACGAGGCGGCACTCGACCTCGGCGAGGTGACCCGCGTCGACACCCGCACGCGGCCCTCCGATGCCGCGCTCGAAGCCTGCGCCAAGCGGATCCTCGCGGCCAAGCGCCCGCTGATCATGGCCGGCACCGAGATCGTGACATCGGACGCGCTGGCCGAGGCGGCGCGGCTGGCCGAGATCCTGGGCGCGCCGGTGCTGCAGCAGTCGGTGCAGACCGGCGCCCACTTCCTATCCGAGCATCCCGCCTTCCTGGGTGCGCTCAACCGCGACCAGGCGCAGGTGCGCCGCGTGCTCGAGCCCTACGACCTCGTGATCTGCGTCGGCGCGGAGTTGCTGCAGATGTCGGTCTACAGCGCCGTCGAGCCGCTGCCGCCGGACACCAAGGTGATCCAGATCGGCCTGCGCGACTGGGAGATGGGCAAGAACTTCGCCGCCGAGATCGCGCTGCGCGCCGACGTGAAGGAAACACTGGCGGCGCTGAACCCGCTGCTCGAGCGCCTGGGCGGTGCGGCGCGCGCGACGGCCGCCAAGGCGTCGCTCGCTGCGCTGGCCGACCACAACTGGTCGGCGCAGCGCGCCAAAAAAGCCGAGGCCGCGCGTCAGCGGGCCGAGGCGCAGCCGATCGATCCCGACTGGCTGATGCTGCGGCTGAGCGAAAGCCTGCCCCAGGACGCCATCGTCGTCGACGAGGGCCTGACCTCGTCGCGCAGCCTGCTCGCGTTCTGGCCGTTCCGCGACCGCTACAGCTATTTCGGCAATGTCAGCGGCGGTATCGGCTGGGGCATCGCCGCCTCGGTCGGCGTGCAGATGGCGCATCCGCAGCGCCGCGTCGCCGCCGTGATCGGCGACGGCAGCGCCATGTACTGCGTGCAGGCGCTGTGGAGCGCGGCGCACTACAAGCTGCCGGTGATCTTCGTGATCGCCAACAACGGCGGCTACCGCATCCTCAAGCAGCGGCTCAAGGCCTTCCACGGCAACGACGCCCCCATCGGCATGGATTTCCGCGACCCGCCCATCGATGTCGCGGGCCTGGCGCGCGCCTACGGCGTGACCGCGCACCACGTCGAGACCGCCGATCAGTTCGACGCGGCGCTCAAGGCGGCGCTCGCCACGACATCAGGCCCGGTGCTGCTCGACGTCGTCGTCCACGGCGCGACCTGATTCCTCCCCACGCAGTGGGGAGGTGCCCCGAAGGGGCGGAGGGGACCCGACGAGGTCTCAGTAACGAAAACCACGTCGGGTCCCCCTCCGGCCTTCGGCCACCTCCCCCACTGCGTGGGGGAGGGATATAAGAGGTGCCATGGCGCGTTACCTGGTCACGGGCGGTGCCGGCTTCATCGGCAGCAGCGTCGTTGCGGCGCTGGCGGCGCGCGGTGACGAGGTGATCGCCCTTGACCTGGTGAAGACGCCGCTGCTGGCCGCCGCGCTTCAACGCCTGCCCAAAATCGCGTTCCGTCCCGGCGACCTCACCGAATGGCCGCAGATCGCCGGTGCCTTGCAGGAAACCCGGCCCGATGCCGTCATCCATTGCAGCGCCGTCGTCGGCATCCTCAATGCGCTGGCCAACCCGATCGGCACGTTCCGCGTCAATGTCGAAGGCACGCTGAACCTGCTGGAGTCGATGCGACTCTTCGGCGTGCGCCGGCTGGTGAACCTCAGCACCGAGGAAACCTACGGTCCCTTCGCCGTGCCCGTGATCGACGAGATGCATCGCACCGAGCCGGTCGGGGCCTATGGCATCTCCAAGCTCGCCGCCGAGTGGCTGGCGCGCGACCACGCCGCCGCCTGGGGACTGGACTGCATCAACGTGCGCACCTGCTGGGTCTACGGTCCCGGCCTGCCACGCCCGCGCGTGCCCAAGATCCTGATCGATGCGGCGATGGCGGGCCAGCCGCTGCACATCCCGCGCGGCGGCGATTTCCGCGTCGATCACGTCTATATCGACGATTGCGTGCAGGGCATCGTCAAGGTGCTCGACAAGCCGCAGCACCGCTTCGACGTCTACCACATCGCCACCGGCCAGGCGCCGTCGCTGGCCGAGATCGTCGCCATCGTGAAGGAGCTGGTGCCCGGCGCCCAGCTGTCGATCGGGCCCGGCACCTACAACTGGGCCGACGGCGTGGAGGTGGTGCGCAAGGGCGCACTCGACATCACCCGCGCCCGCAGCGAGCTGGGCTACGCCCCGCGCTACAACATCCGCGCCGGTCTGGCCGCCTGCGTCGCAGCGCTACGCGGATGACCCCTCTCCCGCAAGCGGGAGAGGGAGGGGCCCACGCGCAGCGTGGGAGGGTGAAGGCCCAAGGACTCGATCTTCCTCGGCCTCGTCCCGAAGCCCTCATCCGCTCGCCGCTGCGCGGCGAGCACCTTCTCCCGCTTGCGGGAGAAGGAAATCTCAACCCCCCAGCGTTGCCGGGCTGGGCTTGAGCTCGCCGCGCTCGACGCGCTTGACCACGTCGGTGAGCGTCACGTGCGAGGGCGCCGGCACGCCAATGAACTGACCACGCTCGGCGACATAGCCGTTCATGAACTCGATCTCGGTGCGGCGGCCCTTGATGATGTCCTGCGCCATCGACGGGCGCTGGATGTCGGCACGCGGGTTCACGTTGGAGCCTGGTTGCATCAGCTTCTCGATCTCCTCGAGCGCCGCCTTGTCGCCTTCGGCCGCCAGCGCCAGCCGCTCGGGATCGAACTTGCTGATCTTCTCGATCTGGTAGCCCAGCGCCTGGCCCACGCGCACCGCCTCGCCGCCGAGCTTGATGGAGAAGCGCCGCACGGCATCGTTGCGATCGCAGTCGCCGCTGGAAAGCCCGGTGGCGGCCGACACGCCGTTGCGCATGCCGTTCTGGCACAGCTTGGACCAGCGCTCGCCCCACAGGTTGGTCGTGGTCTTGGCGCTGTCGATCAGCGCGAACATCTCACGCAGCTCCTCGATGCGCCTGGTGATGCGCCCATGCACCTCGCCGACGCGGAACACCGTGTGCTTGTCGCCGCCCTTGGCGATGGTGCGCCGGATGCGGGCGGCCTCGTACATGTCGACCGAGATCAGCGAGGCGATGGTGCCCACCGTCTTGCCCCAGCCCACGACCGAGGCGATGCGCTCCTCGTTGAGACAATTCTGCAGCGACACGACGTAGCCATCCGGTGCCAGGTAGGGGCGGATCATCATGGTCGCCCATTCCGTGTCGTAGGACTTCACCGCCACGAAGGCGATGTCGATCGGCTTCTGCTTGGAGAGGTCCTGCACCTCGGTCAGGTGCATGGTGCGCGCCTTGGTGACGGTGAAGCGCTCCTCCGGCGTGACGCCGTCGAGCTCCAGCCCGCGGCTGCGGATGGTCTCGATGTTCTGCGGCCACATGTCGATCAGGGTGACGTCCATCCCATGATGGGCGAGGTAACCGCCGACATAGCCGCCCAGCGCGCCTGCGCCCACCACCGCTATCCGTTTCCGCATGGCTTCCCTCCGACTCCGCTATTCCTGATCGCGTCGACTTCGGCCAAACATAGACGGAAGAAGGCGCCAGAGATACGCGGAGACGGCAGATGAGCTACGACAGGATCGAGGTGCGGCCGCTGGCGGGATCGCTGGGCGCCGAGATCAGGGGCGTCGATGTGCGCCGCATGGACAACCAGACCTGGTCGGAGCTGCACCAGGCCTTCCTCGAGTTCCAGGTCATCGCCATCCGCGATCAGGAACTGGTGCCCGACGACATCATGTCCGTCAGCCGCCGCTTCGGCGAGCCCAACTTCTATCCCTTCGTCACCGGGATGGAGGGCTACCCCTACATCTTCGAGATCGTGAAGGAGCCGCAGGAGACGCGCAATTTCGGCGGCGGCTGGCACTCCGACACCACCTACCTGCAGCAGCCGCCGCTAGCCACCGTGCTCTATGCGCTGGAGACGCCGGCCAAGGGCGGCGACACGCTCTACTGCAACACGGCCGCAGCTTACGATGAGCTGTCCGACACCATGAAGGACATGCTGGGCCGCCTGAAGGGCGTCAACAGCGCCGGCCTGAAGCATTCCGGCGGCCGCGCCGCGCATCACAAGGTGATCGGCGGTATGAAGATCCAGGGCACCGAGGAGGCCGACTCCTACGAGGCCATCCATCCCATCGTGCGCACCTGCCCCGACACCGGCCGCAAGGCGCTCTATGTCAGCCGCGCCCACACCGTGCGCTTCGAGGGCATGACCGAGGACGAGAGCCGGCCGCTGATCGAGTGGCTGCAGCAGCACCAGACCCGGGCCGAGTTCACCTGCCGCGTGCACTGGGAGCCCGGCACCTTGACGGTGTGGGACAACCGCTGCACCCAGCACAGCGCCATCAACGACTACAACGGCCAGCGCCGCCGCATGCAGCGCATCACCGTAGGCCCGCAGACCCCGGCGTGATTCCCTCCCCCACGCAGTGGGGGAGGTGCCCGAAGGGCGGAGGGGGA
>DATEIF010000347.1:0-4304 GCA_035279205.1 Vineibacter sp. | reverse complement strand
GATCGTGTCGCGTGCGGCGGGAGAGCGAACCATACTTCGGCGCTCTCGCGCAATCATACGATGGTAACGGCCAAGCTCGAGGCTCCGCGCCCTTGGCACGAAGCTCCGCGCCCTTGGCACGAATATGTGTCTGAACGCTGTCGTGAGGCGCACGTTCCAGGACATCGGCGCGCGGGCCAACGTTCATCGATGCCGGTTCTGGCATCGGTCGATTATTATTGATCGATCGGTAAAAAACTCCTAGCCTTCACGCCAGATGGATCGGCAAGGGGACCCGCGATGAAATTCTACGACTGTCTGACGGCGCCCAGTCCGCGGCGCGTGCGCATGCTGATCGCCGAGAAGGGCATCACGATCGAGACCATCCAGGTCGACCTCGCCAAGGGCGAGCAGCTTGGCGAGGTGTTCCAGAAGATCAATCCGCAGGGCACGGTCCCGGTGCTGGAGCTCGATGATGGCACCCGGCTTCTGGATTCGAACGCGATCAGTCTGTACCTCGATGCGATCTTTCCCGAGCCGAACCTGATGGGGCGCGATCCCCAGGAACGCGCCGTCATTGCCATGTGGCACCGCGACATGGAGCTCAACGGGTTCATGGCCGTCGCCGAGTGCTTTCGCAACACGGCGCGCGGGCTGCAGGGAAGGGCCCTGACAGGGCCGGTCAACTACGAGCAGATCCCGGCGCTGGCCGAGCGCGGGCGGCAGCGCGTGCGGCGTTTCTTCGCCGATCTCGACAAGCGTCTTGCCGATAGCACCTATGTCGCCGGCGATCGCTTTACCGTGGCCGATATCGCCGGTTTCATCGCCGTGGAGTTCTCGCGCGCGATCAAGGAGCCGGTTCCGGCCGATGCGGTGCACCTGGCGCGCTGGCGTGAAGCGATCGCGGCCCGCCCGAGCGCACGCGTCTGAGCCATGGCGCGACCGCGCGCCTTCGAACCGGAGGAGGCTGTGCGCCAGGCGCTGCTCGTCTTCTGGCGCAAGGGATATGACGCGACCTCCGTGAGCGATATCGAGGCGGCGACCGGCGTGGCACGCATGAGCCTGTACAACGTGTTCGGCGACAAGGACGGATTGTTTCAAACCGCTCTGGAGCGCTACATCGCGTCAAGCCGGCGTCTCTATGAAAGGCATCTCGGGAATGGTGGCGGTCTGGCGGCGCTCGAGGCCCTGATTGCCGCCCACACCAGACCCCAGCGGCTGGGCGAATCCGCCAACTGGGGATGCCTCATGCTCAACACGATCACGGCGGCTGGCGGCGTCAATGCGCACGCGCATGCGGCGATCGAGGCATTCCGTCGTTACGCCATCGGTGAAATCGAGGCGGCATTGCGGCGTGCCGCTGAACGCGGCGAGATCGATCCCGCCCGATCGCCGCGCGATCTCGCCGAGTTCATCCTGACGACCCTGTGGGGGATTAAGGCGGCGATCCGGCATGCCGGCACGGCTGCCGCCGCGGCACCGACCGCGCGCGTGCTGTCCGCGATTCTCGGCGAGCTTCGCCGCTCTCAGCCGTTGTCCCGGAACGCGGGATAAAGCGTCATGCCGCCGTCGACGAACAGCGTCGTGCCGGTGACATAGTCGGAGTCGTCGCTGGCCAGCCACAGCGCCGCCTTGGCGATGTCGTCAGGCTCGCCGATACGGCCATAGGGAATGAGCTTCAGCAATTCCCGGGCTTTGCCGGGGTCTGACCAGACCGACTCGTTGATTCGTGTCTTGATCGCGCCCGGTGCGATGCCGTTCACCCGGATCTTCCGGGACGCGACTTCCTGCGCCAGCGTCTTCATCATCAGCATGACGCCACCCTTGGCGGCGGCATAGTTGACGTGCCCGGCCCAGGGAATGACCTCGTGCACCGAGCTCATGCAGATGATCTTGCCCAGCGCCGGCGAGATCGGGGAGGGGCCCTGCGCGACGAAGCGCCGGATGGCCTCGCGGGCACAGAGGAACTGACCAGTCAGGTTGACATCGATGACAGTGCGCCAGTCGCCGAGTGTCATGTCGGCGGCCGCGGCGTCCTTCTGCAGGCCGGCATTGGCGACCACGATGTCGATGCGGCCGAATGTGTCGGCGAACGTATCGAACATCCGCTGCACGGCGATTTCATCCGACACGTCGGCGGCGAGGGCGAGCGCGCGGTCGCCGCCATCGCGGATCTCGCGCACGAGAGCCTCTGCCGCCGCGGCGCCGCCGCGATAGTTGACGCCGACCGCAGCGCCGGCGGCGGCAAAGGCGCGGGCGATCGCTGCCCCGATCCCGGAACTCGCCCCCGTCACGATGGCTCCTTGATCGTCGAGCGGTCGATGGTGGGTCGGCATGGTCGGTCCTCGCTGCGCTCGGGACGGCGTGTCGCGCTACGCCGCTTTGCGGCGCGGCCGCGGTCTTCGGCTCCGGTGTTGGCTGGGTGCCCGCCGGCGCCGCGACGGGGCTGCGGCAGGGCGGTGGGCCTTGTCCGCGGCGGCGCCTTCACCTTCCAGGCTTTTGCGCAAGGCATCCATCAGGTTGACGACGTTGCCGCCGGTGTCCTCCTCGGCCGGCGGACTGACCTGGACCGACTTGCCTTTGCGCTTCTCGGCGATCAGCTTGCGCAGCGCATCCTCGTAGCGGTCGGTGAACTGCGATGGATCGAAGTCGCCGGCCAACTGGTCGATGATCTTTTCGGCGATATCGAGCATGCGTTTGTCCGGCTTCGGGACCTTGACCTTGGCGATGTCCGTCATCGCCAGCACTTCGTCATGCCCGCGCAATGTCGTCAGCAGCATGCCCTCGCCGCGAGGTTCGATGGCACAGACGCGTTCGCGCGTGCTCATGACCAGTCGGCCGATCGCGACCCTGTCCTGATCCTTCATCGCCGCGCGGATGACGCCAAAGGCCTCGATCCCGGTCTTGCCGTTGGGAAGGAGGTAGTAGGGCTCGTTCCAATAGATGCGATCGATCGAGTCCAGTGGAACGAACGTCTCGATATCGATGACCCGGGTCGACTCGAGCTTCACCGACGCCAGATCCTCCTTGTCGAGCAGGACGTACTTGCCCTTGCTGAATTCGTAACCTTTGACCAGCGCCGAACGGGGGACCTCGCCGCGATCGGGATCCTTGGCCACCATCCTGATGCGGTTGTGGGTTTTGGGGTGAACCAGGTGGAAGTGGATGTCGCGGGCCTCGGTGGTCGCCTTGTGCAGCGCCACCGGACAGGTGACGAGCGACAACCGAAGATGTCCCTGCCAGCTCGGTCGTGCCATGGCGGATGCCCCTCCAGCAGTGCGATACCGGAGTCAACGGCGGCAGGCCGACAGCGTTGCCTCCGGGTTCAGGCCAGCAGACCGAGCCGGGCGGCACCGACACCAACCACCATGGCGATGGCCAGCGCCCACAGCGGATTGCGGTCGCTCTGCAGCACGAACAGCGCCGTGGCGGCCGTGATCGCGACGCCCAGCGCATCGTGGTCGGCGGCGCGCGCCATGACGACACCGCTGGCCAGGATCAGGCCGACCGCGACCGGCACCATCCCGGCCTTGGCGATCGCGACCCAGCGCGTATCGGCCCACCGGGTGATCAGCCGCCCGGCGGCGAACGCCAGCACCCCTGACGGCAGCAGGATGGCGATCGTCGCCACCCCGAGGCCTGCGGCACCGGCGACGTGCCAGCCCACCAGGCTGACCAGCAGCACGTTGGGGCCGGGCGCCGCTTGGGCGATCGCGAACAGGCTGGCGAACGTCGCATCGTCCATCCAGGCGAACTGCTCGACGACCTGGCGGTGGATTTCCGGTACCACGACATTGGCGCCGCCGATCGACACCAACGACAGCGACGCGAAGGTCAGCGCCACCTGCAGCAGCAGATCGTCTTTCACGCCCGGCGCTCCCAGGCCGCACCGAGAATGCTGAGCGCCATCAGCCCGATCACCGTCGGCAGCAGCGGCAGGCGCAACAGGCCGATCGCCACGAACGCGATCACGCCGAACGCCAGCGCCAGGCGCGTCGGCTTTAGCTTCACGGCCATCTTGACCGCCGTGCCGATCACCAGGCCGGCGGCCGCCGATGCCGCCGCCGCGATCGCGACCTCCACGTCCGGCACCTGGGCAAACGAGGCATACAAGGACGCCAGTGCGACCAGGATGACGAGGGGCATTGCCATCATGCCCAGCACGGCGACGAGCGCGCCGGCAGCGCCCTGGAAGCGATCGCCGATCATGATCGCGGCGTTCATGGTGTTGGGGCCGGGGAGAACCTGGCCGATACCGAGCAAGGCGGCGTATTCCTTGTCGGTGAGCCAGCCACGCTCGACGACGATGACGTGGCGGGCCCAGG
>DATEIF010000346.1:0-4577 GCA_035279205.1 Vineibacter sp. | reverse complement strand
GTTCCGCAGCCGGCGGGACGACGACCTCCACGGAGGAAAGCCCATAGAGCCTCGACTCCATGACCGCGCGTGTTCCCATCACCCCGATCCGTTTGACATGGCGCGATGCAAAGTAGGTATCGAGCGCGGAAACCGCATTGGCGAGTGGCAGCGAGGAAACGGCTTCCAGTTCCTTGATGCAGAAATGGCCGCCCATCGACGTGACGGCGGCGAAATCGCAGCCGCCGGCGCGCAGCTGGTCGATAAAGCGCGCAAAGATGGCCGCCTGTTCGGCGTTGCGCCCTGCCTCCAGATTGGCGATCAGCTCGGCGGTGTCGGCGTGGGCAATCGTCAGATGCAGCTTGCGGCCGGCATCGGCGAAAGCCCGAACGAGCGCCCTGTAATAGACTTCCGTTGCCGCGGGACCGATCCCGCCTATCAGGCCAATGTGCATTGCGTGTTGCGTCCCTTCGCGAGCGAGCGTGAGTCATGGGTGGGGATCAAGCGTTGCCGCGTCGCCAGCGTCACCAACACCAGCGATGCGGAGAATGTTCCATCGCTGTCCCGAATTCTCGCGCGAGGATTGTACCGTCAGGCTGTCAGGATGGACACGCCCGCTGCTCTCAGCGGGGCCAGGACCGCGTCGGGGACGGACGCCTCGACCACCAGTGACGTGGCCTCCTGCAGTGGCGCGATCGCGAAGGCGGATGCCGCGCCAAGCTTTTCCGCTGTCGCCAGCACGACGGTCTCGCCGGATTGCGCGGAAATGGCACGCTTGATGGCCGCTTCTTCGGCGTCGCCCGTGGTCAGGCCGGCCTCCGCATGCACCCCGGTCGCTCCCATGAAGAAGACGTCCGGCCGCACGCGACGGATCGCGTCGATCGCGGCGGCGCCCACGGCGACCACCGAGTGCTTGAAGAGGCGCCCACCCACCAGTTCGACCTCGACGAGCGGATGAGTCGCCAGCGCGACGGCGATGCTGGGGCTATGGGTCACCACTGTCGCGCGCACCGTCGGCGCAAGGGCGTGGACGAGTTGCAGGTTCGTGGTGCCGCCATCGATGAACACCACCTGACCTGGCTCAACCAGGCGCGCCGCCGCACGTCCCAGTCGAACCTTGGCGTCCGTCGCGATCGTGCTGCGGCGCTGGTAGTCCACCACCGCGGGTGATGCCGGCAGCGCGCCGCCATGGACGCGCTGGAGAACGCCCTCACGCGCCAGCTCGCGCAAATCGCGGCGAACCGTGTCTTCCGAGAGGCCGAGCGCCTCGCTCAACGCCTTGGCCACGATCCGCCCGTCGCGGCGCAGCACATCACGGATGTAGGCCTTGCGTTCAGACGTCAGCATCGCGATCCTGCACGAAATTTCTTGACTATATACGTTATTGCACGAAACTGCCCGCCTGCGAAAGAGGGCTGTCGGCATGAGCATGGCGAAACGTGTGCGTATTCATGACGTGAAGACGCTCTCGGACGACTGGTACGTCCTGAAGAAGACAACCTTCGATTTTCAGCGCCGCGATGGCGTCTGGCAGCGCCAGTCGCGCGAGACCTACGACCGCGGCGACGGCGCGACGATCCTCCTGTATTCGCGTACGCAACGAAGCGTCATCCTGGTGCGCCAGTTTCGGTTCCCGGCCTACGTCACGGGATGGGACGACCTGCTGACCGAGACGCCGGCCGGCCTGCTGGACCGGGCCACGCCGGCCGACGCGATCCGCCGCGAGGTCGAGGAGGAGACCGGATACCGGGTGCGCAACGTGCGACCGGTGTTTCGCGCCTACATGAGCCCTGGTTCGGTGACGGAGCGCCTGCACTTCTTCGTCGCGGAATACGAGGCGCGGGATCGCGTGGCCGCCGGCGGCGGCGATGAAGGCGAAGGCGAGGACATCGAGGTTGTCGAACTGCCGATCGAGGACGCTCTCATGCGGATCGACACAGGCGAGATCTGCGACGGAAAGACCATCATGCTGCTCCAGTACGCTGCGCTTCATCTTTTTCCCCAGGGCGTACCAACCGGCTGATCCTGAAGGCGCTCGGGATAACAGTCTCGTCGAATCCGCTGCAGGATCAGCAGCCCTCATGTTTCTTCGCCCGCTGCCAGGCCGCTTCTTCCTCCGCGTCGGCCTGCTCCATCGACTGCACGAAGCGGATCATCCACGCGCCGCCATCGGCGGATTTGACGGTCTTGCGGTGGCGCGCCATCCAGTACGGCAGCAGTGACAGGGGCACGCGAGTCTGGGTGCGCGTGTCGTGGATGGTCGACAGTCGAAACAGCGCTTTCGATGCGTGGCTGATGGGCACCACGCCGATGCCGTGCTCGCCGACCTTCAGGCAGCGCTCCACCGGCGTATGCACCAGGTACTCGCGGCAGACCAGCGGCCGGTTGGCGTAGATCGAGCAGCGCTCGTCCTCGAGGAACGGGCAGGCCACGCCATACTTGAAATAGGTGATCGCGAACATGGCGCGGTCGGGGCCGTTGAGCGCATCGATGATGGCGTCCGGCGCCATGGACGCAGTCAGCCGCTGCTCGGCGTCGGCGAAGCGCGCCGTCACATGCGCGCGCCGCGTCTCGGGCATGCGCTCGATCACCGCGCCGATGGCGTAGGCTTCGATATCGGAGATCGATATGAGCTGGCGGCAGCAGGCGGCGCAGCCCGCCGTGCAGGTGACGGTCTTGTCCGTGCCCTCCAGCGCCTCGACGGAAAAGGCAACGACCTCGTCCACCAGCTTCCGCAGCGCCGGCAGGATGGCCTGCGGCTCGACCGGCAGGGCCGGCACCGACAGCTCCAGTGGCAGCGGCGTGTCGCCCACCTGCCATTGCAGGCTGACGGTGACCGTGGGCGCATCCTTCGGGCGATCCTTCGGCCCGCTCATGATGCGCCTCGGCGCGGCGCCGCGGTGAGGCGGTTGTCGCGCTGCACGATCGGGGATGCCATGGTGCCCTCCAGGCCGGCGACACGTGGTCGAGGCCGCAATCGCGGTAGCGTGGACAACCCTGATGCGCTGACGGTGGCCCGGCCTGATCGCGGCACTCGTATGAGCTAGACAGGCCACACGGTTCAGTATTCCCGGCGAGGGTTTCACGGCGGCCGGCACGGCACAAGCGTGGCGGGCTGCCGTCGGCGGCCGGTGGTGTGGGTGCGAGGGCGGTTTGATCGTGCAGAGTGGCCGCGAACGTGGAATGTTTGCACGATACGCTCCCTTGGGGTACAATGTGAGCGTTCAGTTCTGGGGGATGGGCGCGCGCGATGCCACAGATGCCGGCAGCTCGGATGACGGACATGCATATTTGTCCGCTGGTGACCGGCATCGTGCCCCATGTCGGCGGGCCGGTCCTGCCGCCATGCTCGATCAATGTGCTGACCGGCATGCTGCCGCAGGCGCGCATCACCGACCTGGCGACGTGCGTCGGCCCCATCGACATGCTCATGAAGGGCTCCCCGACGGTGCTGGTGAACAACCTGCCGGCGGTCCGGATCCTGATCGACCCCACGGTGCACGGCGGCTTTGTCGTGATGGGCTGCTTCACCGTGTGGATCGGCGACACCCCCGGTGGCGGCGGCGGGGGTGGTGGGGGTGGCGGTGCGCCCGCGGCGGGGGCGCCACCGCCCGGCCAGCTGTCACCGCAGCAGGCCAACGCCGCCATGGCCAAGGCGATCTTCCCCGGCCAGCAGAGCTACCAGAACTGCGGCGTGCAGTCGGCCAACCAGATCATCCAGCTGGCGACGGGCAAGAAGCTCGACGAAACCAAGCTGCTGCAGGACTCGATCAAGAACGGCAACGCCGCGGCCGGCAAGAACCCGCCGCCGCCCAGCCTGGCCGACGCCGGCGGGACCAACGCCAACCAGCGGCAGAAGATCCTGTCGGACAACGGCGTGCCCTCGAGCGTCCAGCCGACCAGCAAGGCCAACCTCGGGCAGGCCATCAAGGACGGCAAGGGCGTAATCGTGAACGCCGACGCCGGTGTGCTGTGGAACGATCCCAAGTATGTCGGCGGCGGCCATGCCGTCACGGTCACCGGCGGCACCTTCGACAGCAGCGGCAATCTGCAGACCGTGAACATCAACGACACCGGCACGGGCAAGCAGACGACCATGCCGGCGGATGATTTCATGAAGGCGGCGAACGCCAAGAAGGGCGGCTCGCAGATGAACGTGACCGACAATAAGATCTGGTATCCGTAAGATCCCTCCGGCGGCGTGGTGCCTTGTGGCACACCAGTGGATGTGACAAGACGAGCCCGCCCCGACTCGGGCGCTATGACATTGGATGGACGAGGCACGGCATGGCTCTCCCCCCGGAAAGTGCATCCCACAGAACGGTGGAGGCGGCGATCAATCGGTGCCTGGCCGATCCGGATGTCGAGCAGTTCGTCACCGACGAAAGCTACCACACGCTGCCGCAACTGGTGCCGCGCCAGGGCGGCGTGGTGGTGTTCTCAGTCTGTCGTCGGCACGGGCCATCGTCATCGACGCCCAACCGGCTGTTTCCGCCCAGCCTCACGGTGTGGGGAACGATCGACACCGACGACAAGCCCATCGCGCGCGAGATCGATCCCACGCAACTGGGCCTGCGGATCGGGCCGGGCGGCGAGAT
>DATEIF010000345.1:0-3270 GCA_035279205.1 Vineibacter sp. | reverse complement strand
TGCAGATACTGGATTGTCTCGTAATTTCCGATGTCTAGCAATCGAGAAAGTTGACGGCATCGCGCCTCTTATCCCCGTGCGATGCACAGTTTCATCCCCAGCCCGCTCCCCTCTCCGCCCGCGCAGCGTGGGAGGGTGAGGTGGGTGTTCAAACCCACGTGGTCCTGCCAACGAGATCACGTTCTTCTTCAACACCCACCTCACCCTCCCATCGCTGACGCGATGGGCCCCACCCTCTCCCCCCACTGCGTGGGCGGAGAGGGTGTTCATCAATCCAGCTTGAAGCCCTGGCTGCGGACGTAGTCGCCGAAGTTGGCGCGTTCGGCGCGGGCGTACTGGCGCGCCTTGTCCTCCGACCAGCCGTACAGCTCGACGCGGCCGAAGCGCGCCTCGTCGCGCTGGCGGCGATAGGGCTGCACGGCCGCACGCCGCCGGTCGTAGCCGTCGACCTTCACCGCCACGTCGGTCTCGTCGAAGCGATCGTGATGCACGCGCACATCCAGCGGCAGGCGCAGGCTGAGCTCGCCGTCGCGGGACGGCCAGCCCACGGCAAGGCCGGCGATGGGAAACACGTGCTGCGGCAATTCCAGCGTATCGGAGACGAGGCGCGCCTCGTTGCGGATCTGGCTGATGGGACAGCAGCCCAGGCCGACGGCCTCGGCGGCGGCAATGAACGTCGCCATCACGATGGCGCCGTCGACGGCGGCATTGAAGAAGGGATCGAGGTGATCGTTGGCGAACGGCTTGCCGCGCCAGTCGTGGATCTGGCGCTGGCGGCGGTTGTTGCCGAGGAAGACCAGGAACACCGGCGCCGCCGCCAGCCACGGATGGTCGGGCATGGTGGCGAAGATCGTGGCCCGGCGCGCCGGATCATCGAGGATCAGGATATCGCCCTGCTGCATGTCGCTCTTGGTGGGCGACGACAGGGCGGCGGCGCACAGGGTGCGCAACAGCGCCGGATCGACCGGCTTGTCATGGAAAGCGCGCCGCACGCCGCGGGCCAGCATGCGCTGCAGGACCGGTGCGCCATCGGGTGGCACCTCGGCTTCCACACGCTCGCCGAAGCGACGCTCGATCAAATCACCCAACCCGCTCATGCTGCCTCCATTGGCCCCGACGGCCGGAACGCCTAGTGTATCCATCGCAATGGCACAGACCTCACCCTGAGGAAGCCGCGCAGCGGCCGTCTCGAAGGGTGGGCAACCGCACCACGCGTGTGGCGGTCGATCGAGACCGTAGCCCATCCTTCGAGACGCCGGCTACGCCGGCTCCTCAGGATGAGGTCGTGCAGGGATAGCATGGGAGAACGCCTGATGGACCGGCCGCTGTGCCACGACGATCCGATCGATGATATCGGCCGCAACAGCAGCGCCAATCCCACGTTCGACGCCATCGTCGCCGCCCGCCTGTCGCGGCGTACCGCCCTGGGCCTGCTGGCGTCGACGGTGCTGGCACCGCGACCGGCCGCGGCGCAGGCGACCTCCAGCCTGACGTTTCCCGAGGTGACGGGCAAACCGTCGGCCCACCATGCCGTCGCACCCGGCTACCGCGCCGACATCCTGATCCGCTGGGGTGATCCTGTCGTCAAGGGCGCGCCGGCGTTCGACGTGAAGGCCCTGTCGGCCGAGGCTCAGAACAGGCAGTTCGGCTACAACAACGATTTCATGGCCTACCTGCCGCTGCCGCGGGACTCGGCCAACAGCGAGCATGGCCTGCTGGTGGTGAACCACGAGTACACCAACACCGCCTTCATGTGGTCGGGTATCACGCGCGACACCGTGATGGAGCAGATGACGCGCGAGCGGGTCGAGGTCGAGCTCGCCGCCCATGGCCTGTCGGTGGTGGAGGTCCGCCGCACGGACGGCACATGGGCGGTCGTGGCCGACAGCACGCTGAGCCGCCGCGTGCCCATGACGACGCCGTTTCGAGTCGCTGGCCCTGCGGCCGGGCATAGCCGGCTGAAGACCAACGCCGATCCGACCGGCACGCACGTGCTGGGCACGCTCAACAACTGCGCCGGCGGCAAGACGCCGTGGGGCACGACGCTGCACGGCGAGGAGAACTTCCACAACTACTTCTCAGGTGAGGCACCGGCCGATGGCGAAGCTGATGCGCGCAAGCGCTACGGCGTCGGCAGGTCGGGCGGCGGCTATCGCTGGTGGGGCCGACACGTCGATCGCTTCGATCTCGCCAAGGAGCCCAACGAGCCCAACCGCTTCGGCTGGATCGTCGAGCTCGATCCCTACGACCCGACGTCGACGCCGGTGAAGCGCACGGCGCTGGGCCGCTTCAAGCACGAGGGTGCCACGACGATCGTCAACAAGGACGGCCGGGTCGTGCTCTATGCCGGCGATGATGAGCGCAACGAATACATCTACCGTTTCGTCACCGCAGGCCGCTTCGATCCCGCCAATCGTGCGGCCAACGTCAACCTGCTGGACGACGGCGTGCTCTGCGTGGCGCGCTTCGAGGCCGACGGCACGTTGCATTGGCGCCGGCTGGTGCATGGCGAAGGTCCGCTGACGGCGGCGAACGGCTTCCAGTCCCAGGCCGACGTGGCGATCGAGGCGCGCCGCGCCGCCGATCTGCTGGGCGCCACCAAGATGGACCGGCCGGAGGATGTCGAGCCTGACCCGGTGACCGGCGTGGTCTATGCCGCGCTCACCAACAACGTCGAGCGCAAGGACGGCGACACCAATCCGGCCAACCCGCGCGCCGCCAACGTCCATGGCCATATCCTGGCGATGATCCCGCCGGGCGGGCGCGGCAGGGATGCCGACCACGCCGCCGACGTCTTCACCTGGACCATTCCCATCCTGGCCGGCGATCCGTCAAAGCCGGACCAGGGCGCGAAGTATCATCCCGGCGTGTCGGCGGATGGCTGGTTCAGCTCGCCGGACAACGTCGCCTTTGACGCCAAGGGCCGCCTGTGGATCGCCACTGACACCGGCAACAACTGGTCGAAATACGGCATCCCCGACGGGCTCTTCGCCTGCGACGTCGAGGGACCGGCCGCCTATCTCACCCGCCGCTTCTTCGCCTGCCCGATGGGTGGCGAGATGTGCGGGCCGGAGTTCACGCCCGACAACAAGACGCTGTTCGTCGCCGTGCAGCATCCCGGCACCGACGGCGTGCCCGGCTCCAGCTTCGACACGCCGGCCACGCGCTGGCCCGACTTCAAGAACGACATGCCGCCCCGGCCCAGCGTGGTCGTCATCACCAAGGAAGACGGCGGCGAGATCGGAACTTAGCTGGGAACGCGGGCCTCCG
>DATEIF010000344.1:0-6586 GCA_035279205.1 Vineibacter sp. | reverse complement strand
CCGACGCTGATGTGCGTGACTCGCGCCCTCAGGCGCCGGAGCTTCCCGACAAGCCGTCCGTCGCCGTCCTGGCGTTCCAGAACCTGAGCGGAGACCTCGAACAGGACTACTTCATCGACGGTGTGGTCGAGGACATCATCGCGGCACTGTCGCGCATCCGCTGGTTGTTCGTCATCGCCCGCAATTCGAGCTTCACCTACAAGGGCCAGGCGGTCGACGTGAAGCAGGTGGGCCGCGAGCTTGGTGTGCGTTACGTGCTGGAAGGCAGCATGCGCAAGGCAGACAACCGCGTGCGCATCACAGGACAGCTTCTCGATGCGACGACCGGCGGCCATCTCTGGGCAGACCGCTTCGAAGGCACGCTGGGCGACATCTTCGAGCTGCAGGATCAGGTCACCGAGAAAGTGGTCGGTGCGATCACGACTCACCTGGAGCGCGCTGAGATAGAACGTTCAAAGCGGAAGCCGACCGAAAGCCTCGACGCCTACGACTACTATCTGCGCGGCATGGCGAACCTGCACCGCGGTAGCCGCGAGTCCATCGACGAGGCACTGGGGCAATTCCGTCAGGCGCTGCAGCTGGACACGAACTTCGCGTCTGCCTACGCCATGGCGGCCTGGTGCCATTTCTGGCGCAAGGTCAATGGCTGGATGACCGACCCACCGCGCGAGATCGCCGAGGGTGCCCGATTGGCCCGCCAGGCCGTGGCCTTGGGCAGGGACGATGCGGTCGCCCTCACCCGCAGCGGCCATGCGCTGGGCCATCTCGCCGGCGACCTCGATGGCGGCATCGCGTTGCTGGACCGGGCGCTGGTGCTCAATCCGAACCTGGCGGCGGCCTGGTTCCTCGGCGGCTTCCTGCGAGTCTGGCGCGGCGAACCCGATAGTGCCATCGAGCACTTCGCGCGGGCCATGCGGCTCAGCCCCCTGGACCCGGAAATGTATCGCATGCAAGCCGGCATGGCGGCGGCGCATTTGTTCGCGAGACGTTTTGACACCGCCTCGTCATGGGCGGAAAGGGCGTTCCGGGATCTGCCGAGCTTCCTGATGGTGGTGGGCATCATTGCGGCAAGCCATGCACTGGCCGGCCGAACGGACGAAGCGCAGCGTGCGATGCACCATCTGCGCCAGCTCTATCCCGCGTTGCGCATCTCCAGTCTCAAGGAGTGGCTTCCCATCCAACGACCGGAACATCTCGCCACGTTCGCGGACGGCCTGCGCAGGGCAGGACTGCCGGAATGAGGGCCCGCCGTCCGGCAGCCACCTGTTGCGCCCGGCACGCGACCGTCAAATACTGATCGTGCAACGAGTCCCGGCAGCACAGGGACCGCGACCCCGCTGATCGACGACCACGCGCCGCCGCCGCGCTGCGGCGAACGATCCGGACTGACGCTCAATGGAGGAAGTCGATGTCATTCTACCGAGGCATGACCTGCGAGAACGTGACCATCAACGGCGACAAGGGAACCCCGATTACGGCCTACGTGGCCAAGCCATCGGGTCCGGGCAACTTTCCGGGCGTCGTGCTGATTCACCATCTCCCAGGCTGGAGCGAATTCTATATCGAGACCACGCGCCGCTTCGCGCATCACGGCTATCTCGCGATTTGCGCCAACCTCTATGAGCGTGAGGGCGGCCAGGCCAACCCGGACGACGTCGCCGCCAAAGTGCGCGCCGAAGGCGGTATTGCCGACGCTCAGATGGTCGGCGATACGGCAGCGGCCGTGGCATGGATGCGCGCGCAGCCTAATCACAACGGCAAAGTCGGCCTGTTCGGCTCCTGCTCCGGCGGCCGGCACGCGTTCATCTATGCCTGTCAACGCAAGGACGTCGATGCGTGCGTCGAGCTCTGGGGTGGCCGCGTGGTGATGGGCCAGGAGGAGCTCAACGCCAAGACGCCCGTCGCACCGATCACGATGACGAAGGATCTGAGCTGCCCGCTGCTGGGCCTGTTCGGCAACGACGATCGCGCCCCCAGCCCCGAGCAGGTGAACCAGCACGAGGCCGAGCTCAAGAAGCAGGGCAAGGCACACGAATTCCATCGCTACGACGGTGCCGGCCACGGCTTCTTCTATTGGCACCGGCCGCTTTACCGGCCTGAGCAGACGATGGATGGCTGGAGCAAGGTGTTCGCCTTCTTCGGCAAGCACCTCGCGAAGTAGGCGGTGCGAGCATGTGCACGTCCATTATCGAGATCGCCCGCGCCGAGGGCATGGCAAAACGCGGGGACGACTGGTTCCCGCTGTCGCAGGCGGTGGTTGCCTACGACCATGCGCGCCACGCGCCACTGGGCGACGTCATCACGCTCGACTTCATCAACACGGCTCTCGATCCCGGCGCGCGGGCCGGGATCGAGCTGACGCTGGAGACAGCCAAGGCGTTGCGCGGCGCACTCGACCGCGCGATTGCCGCTGCCGAACTCGAGGAGACGGAAGTGCGGGGCAAGGGCGCCGTGCTGAGCCTCGTTCGGACGGGATGAGGCAACGCAACCCAAGCGGCGCGCGGACCAAGCGCGCCGCGCAGGACGCGGACGGAGCATGTTCGACGCGCTGAGGCGCTGGGCACGAAGCCTCAAGAGGGATGTTCTCGCGCTCTGGTTGGCGGCGCGTGACCCGCGTGTGCCCTGGTATGCGAAGCTCGCCGCCGGGGCCGTCGCTGCCTATGCGCTCAGCCCGATCGATCTCATCCCGGATTTCGTTCCGGTGCTGGGCTATCTGGATGATCTGATCATCGTGCCCTTGGGCATTATTCTCGCCATCAAGCTTGTTCCCGAGCCGCTGATGCGCGAGTTCCGCGAGGAAGCCGCGCGACGCGCCGGGCGACCCAGAAGCTGGGCCGGCCTGGCATTCATCGCCGTGATATGGATGTCGGCGGCGGCCGCCACGGCGTGGCTTGTCTGGCCCGGCCAGGGTCGTCTCAACTGAGAGACAGCATCGACCTTTCGGGTCGAGGACCGAAACTGACAACGAGATCCATCGCCTGCCGAGATGACTCGTCGGCCATGGCGCGCTACCGTCGCCGGATCCCCAATGGTCGAATGATGGAGAAGCCCATGCCCAACCCGCATCTCAACGCGTCGATCCGCCTGCGCGACGGCAAGATGGGCGGCTATCTCGCCAAGCCCAAGAGCGGCAGCGGGCCGGGCGTGCTGGTGATCCAGGAGATTTTCGGCGTCAACGCGGTGATGCGCGAGATCTGCGATGCCTGGGCGGCGCAAGGTTACGTGGCGCTGTCGCCCGACATCTTCTGGCGCCAGGAGGAAGGCGTCGACATCACCGACCAGAGCCAGGACGAGTGGAACAAGGCGTTCGCGCTCTACAAGGGCTTCGATGGCGCCAAGGGCATCGACGATCTCAAGGTCTCACTCGCCTTCCTGCGCGCCACCACCGGCTGCACCGGCAAGGTCGGTGTCACCGGCTACTGCCTGGGCGGCTTCCTGACCTACATGATGATGTGCCATTCCGACGCCGAGGCCGGTGCGGCGTACTATGGTGTCGGCATCGACACCAAGCTCGACGACGCCAAGAGCCTGCAGAGCCCGACCATTCTGCACATCGCCGAGAAGGATGGCTTCGTGCCGCCCGAGGCGCAGAAGAAAATCCGCGACGGCCTGAAAGGCAATCCGCACATCACGGTCCACGGCTATCCCAACGACGACCACGCCTTCTGCCGGGTCGGTGGCCAGCACTACAACGCCGAGAGCTGCAAGCTCGCCAACGGCCGCACGCTCGATCTGTTCAAAAAAGCGCTGGCGTAAAGCAGACAGACCGTCATCACGAGCGCGGCGAGGGATCTCCTGGGAGTGGAGTCTCCGTTCGCGGGAGATCTCTCGCTGCGCTCGGGATGACAGCTGCTTCCATGAGGCCGAGATGCGCTCCAATCACCCGCGCTTTGCCAGCACGACGTGCGTGACGTTCGGCATGGGAACGTGCTCGATGCACTGATAGCCGAGCTTGGGCGTGTCGATCCCGGCGAGAAGATGTTCACCGGCGCCGAGAAGAACCGGCGCGATGGCAAGGTGCATCTCATCGACGAGGCCGGCGCGCAGGTACTGCTGGATCGTCGCGACACCGCCGCCGAGCCGGACATCCTGGCCATTCGCGGCCTCGGTGGCGCGCTTCAGGGCGGCGTGAATGCCATCGGTGACGAAGTAGAACGTGGTGCCGCCCTGCATGGCGACCGGCTCCCGCGGGTGGTTGGTCAGCACGAAGACCGGCGTGTGATACGGCGGGTTGTCGCCCCACCATCCCTTCCACGCATCATCGGGCCACGGCCCCCGGATCGGCCCGAACATGTTCCGGCCCAGGATCGAAGCGCCGACATTGGCGAAGCTGCGCGCAGTGAACTCATCATCAATGCCCGTCGACCCGCCGTCCTGCCCCGACAAGCGGCGAAAGGTGCGCGTGGCCACCACCCATTCATGCAGCGCCTCGCCGCCGACACCGAGCGGGTTCTCGAGACTCTGGCCGACGCCAGCGCCGTAACCGTCGAGGGATATCGAAAAGCAATGCACGCGCAGCTTGGACATGGATGGATCCTTCCGGCCGCTCAGCCTTCCTTCACGAACTTCATCGCGGCGCCGTTCATGCAGTAACGCAGGCCGGTCGGCTGCGGGCCGTCGTCGAACACGTGGCCGAGATGGCCGCCGCAGTTGGCGCAATGCACCTCGACGCGGCGCATGAAGAAGCTGCGGTCCTCCGTGGTGCCGACGGCGTCGGGCTTGGGCTCCCAGAAGCTCGGCCAGCCGGTGCCGCTGTCAAACTTGGTGGCGCTGTCGAACAGCGGATGGCCGCAGCCGGCGCAGACGTAATCGCCCTTGCCGTATTCCTTGTCGAGCGGGCTGGTGCCGGCGCGTTCCGTGGCATGCTTGCGCAGCACCATGTACTGCTCGCGCGTCAGCTCTTTCTGCCAGTCGGCATCCGACTTCGCGACAGGATAAGTCCCGGATTTGGCGGTAGCGGCCATGGTGAGCCTCGCATGGTTGCAGCTTCAAGATGGCGTTGCCGAGAGCCCCTGAAAAGCCCTCCACCGTTGATCGCCCGCGCTACGCCGGCTGAAACAGCTCGACAACATTGCCAGAGGGATCCTCGCACAGGATCTGCTGCCCGCCCGGACCCTTCACGATGTCGTTACGAAAGGGCACGCCCTGGCGCCGCAAAGCGGCAACCAGGGCAGCGAGGTCGTCGACCTGGATGACGAAGCGGTTCCAGCCACCGGGTTCGGGCTGACGCCCATCCGGCATGGGGCGCGACGCCGACGCCGTCGGACCGGCAAGCCACAGCGTCAGCTCGCCGCGTTTGACGATCGCCATCGCTGTGCCGAATTGCTGGCCAAGCTCGAACCCCAGCGATGTGGTGTAGAACGCAACGGCTGCCGTCACGTCGTGCACGATGTACCTGACCGACACCATGGCAAGCCTCCCAATCGGTGGCTGGTCCCCAACGTGAGCGCGACAATTCAGTGTGAAACCGAAGATGCATGCTACCGTCAAAACAACGGCCTCGCCACGGCGTCGACGCTTCGGGTTGCGACGCGTTCTGGCAACGTGCGCCTTCGCGATCTGCGTCTTGATCGCAAACGAGCGCGCCGCCAGCGCAGCACCAACGTCGGAGGCATTTGCGCGGGCGCTTTGCGCTGCTCTGGCCACGCCGGTCGATGCCGTCGCAACAGGTGACCAGCCACTGTTCATTGCAAGCTACCGGCCGGGACCGATGGAGCGCGAGGTACCACTCGCGTTGCGCAGCACGGCGTTCACCTATGACAATGCGCTTACCATCATCGCGCTCGTGGCGTGCGGTGATGCGGACCGTGCCCGGCGAATCGGCGCTGCGTTTCTCCACGCGCTCGCCCATGATCGTACGTTCAGGGACGGACGCGTGCGCAATGCCTACAGGGCCGGCGCGATGCGAACCACCGAGGCGGCCTTGCTGCCGGGCTGGTGGGATGTCGTGGCCGGTCATTGGGCGGAAGACCCATACCAGGACGGCAGCGCCACCGGGAATGTCGCCTGGGTGGCGTTGGCGTTTCTGACGCTGCACCAGGCGACCGGTGATGGTCGTTATCTTGCCGCGACACGAACGCTGCTGGACTGGATCGAGTCACAAACACGTGCTGCCGGCGGGACCGGATTCACCGGTGGTGTGCACGGCTACGATCCTCGGCAGGTGCGCCTGGGTTGGGCGTCAACCGAGCACAACGTGGATGTCGCCGCCGCTGCTGGTTGGTATGCCCGGATCAGCGGCGATCTGCGTGCTGCCGAGATGGCCGATGCGGCACGCCGCTTTGTCGATATCGCCTTCGTGAATGCCGTTGGCTGCTTCGCCACCGGTACGGCGCCGGCAAGCACGCCGCCGTCAGCGAACGCCCCCCTCCCGCTGGGACCCCTCGCCGCGGCAAAACAGCTCGCGCTCGATACGCAGCTGTGGCCTCACCTGCTCGTCGACGCAGCGCCGGCCTGGTCGCCGAGCCTGACCTGCGTGGAACAGCACTTCGCCGTGGCCGGCGGATATGACTTCGACAACGACCGCGACGGATTATGGATCGAGGGCACTGCGCAGGCGGCATTGACCTTCCTGGCGACGGCGCAG
>DATEIF010000343.1:0-3478 GCA_035279205.1 Vineibacter sp. | reverse complement strand
CAGCACGCGGAAGGTGAAGCTCTCCTCGAGGTACAGCCGGACCCGCTTGGCGTCGTGGTCGAGGTAGCCGATCGAAAAGTCCTGCCCCACCGTCAGCTCGAAATCGCCGCCGCGGGTCGACAGCACCGCGCCGCCGTCCATGCCCGGCGCCCAGATCAGGGGCCCATCGACCAGCTTGCGCACATGCTCCAGCACCGGGTAGCCGCCCTTGGTGCTCTCCGTCAGGTCCGTGTAATAGCGCTCGCTGAGCGCGATGGCGTACGGCCCGCTGACGCCCTCGTTGCGCAGCTTGTTGAGTGCCGTCGCCACCGCCACGGGATAGGCCTCGTAATCATCGCTGAGTGGGATGCCCACGTCGGCCTGCACCTCGCAGATGCCGCGGATACCGGCGCCGGCGTAGCCGTGGAAGATCGCGCGGTCCTCGGCGATGGCAATCGTGCGCGCGGCGTGGATCACCGGATCGGTATCGAAATCCTGGGCGCCGCGCTCGATGGCGTCGAGCTCGGCCCGACTGAGCTCGAACGGCACCCGCAGCTCGATCAGCGGCTGGATCTGCCGAACCCTGGCCTCGATGCCGCTCGCCGGCGGCGCGATGGCCTCGGTGCGGCCGGTACAAACTGCGGACGCCTGCCAACCCTGCGGGCCGACGAAGTCGACAACCCGGCGTGCCGCCAGCGTGGTGGTCAGCGTCCGCTTGGCTTCCTTCTCGATCTCCTGCCAGGCAGCCGAGGAGACGGGCGCGAGTTCCCGGTAAAGATGGTTCATCGCTCGTTCCCTCCCCGCAGGCTGCCGATGCCCAGGCTGCCGTCACTGCCGCTGTCAGCGGCCGCCGGCGCCGCGTCGCCGTCCGCGTGCAGCGCTTCCTCCTTCTCGCCGATCGGGCCGTCGCTGAACAGGAAGGTGCGCAGATGCTGATCGAGCACCGGATCATGGCGGCGCAGCCATTCCAGCACCATCGCGGCGTGCTCTTTTTCCTCATCGCGGTTGTGGGCCAGGATCGTGCGCAGCTCGTCGTCGGCGGCGGCCTGAACGCGCTGATTGTACCAATCGACCGCTTCCAGTTCCTCCATCAGCGACACGATCGCACGGTGCTGGTCGATGGTCTGAGGTCCGAGTTTCTGAGGATCTTCGTGCAGCGTTTCACTCGCCATATGTCCGCTCCGCGCGAGATTGGGAATCGGTGGCACCCGGCCGTCAGTCTATTGCAACGCAGCACCCGGCCGGCAGTTCCGGTCCGCACGCCTCCCCTGCCTTTTCCAGCGCGTCAGGACGTCCTACATTCATCGTAGTGTCGTGGAGGGCCTGCACATGTTCCGGTGGCTTTTGCTGCTGGCGGTCGGCCTCGGACTGGTTGCGACGTCGCGCGCAGCACCGCCGGACCGCACGGGCGTCATGCTCGCCGTGGAGGGCGCGATCGGGCCGGCGACGTCCGATTACGTGACGCGTGGCCTTGCGACGGCCACCAAACGCGGCGCCGCGGTCGTCGTCATCCGTCTGGACACGCCGGGCGGGCTCGACACCTCCATGCGCGAGATCATCCGCGCCATTCTCGCCGCGCCGGTGCCGGTGCTGATGTATGTCGGCCCCAGTGGCGCCCGCGCCGCCAGCGCCGGCACGTTCATGATGTACGCCAGCCACGTCGCGGCGATGGCGCCGGGCACCAACCTCGGCGCCGCGACGCCGGTGTCGCTGGGCGGTGGCCTGCCCATGCCCGGCGCCGACGACGAGCGGCGCGACCGCAAGGGCGGCACCAAGGGCAAGTCGGGTGGCCACGATCCGATGGAGATCAAAGTCATCAACGACGCCGTTGCCTATATTCGCTCGCTGGCCGACATGCGTGGACGCAACGCCGACTGGGCCGAGAAGGCGGTACGCGAGGGCGCCAGCATGGCCGCGCGCGAGGCGCTCGATCAGAAGGTGATCGACATCGTGGCGCGCGACATCGACGATCTGCTGACCCAGGCGCATGGCCGCATCGTCACGGTCGGCAGCGGCAAGATGACGCTCGACACCAGAGGCCTCACGCTCGAGCGCTTCGATGCCGACTGGCGCACCCGCTTCCTGGGCGCCATCACCAACCCCAACGTCGCGCTGATCCTGATGATGATCGGGATCTATGGCCTGATCTTCGAGTTCATGCATCCCGGCGCCCTCTACCCCGGCACCATCGGCGCCATCGCCCTGCTGGTCGGCCTTTATGCGCTGGCGGCGCTGCCGGTGAACTTCGCCGGACTCGCCTTGATGGTGCTGGGCATCGGCCTGATGGTGGCGGAGGCGTTCACGCCGACCCTGGGCGCGCTCGGCATCGCCGGCGTGATCTCCTTCGCACTGGGGGCGGCCATGCTGATCGATACCGACCTGCCCGAGTTCGAGGTCGCGTGGTCCGTCATCGGCGGCGTCGCTGCCGGCGGCCTGGCCTTCGCCCTGCTGGTCGGTCGCGTCGCGGTGAGTGCCTACAAGCGCCAGGTGGTGACCGGCCGCGAGCAGATGATCGGCGGCCGCGGCGAGGTGCTGGAATGGAACGCCACCGCGGGCCGCGTGATGGTCCATGGCGAGCGCTGGAAAGCGGTATCGACGGCCGCGCTGCAACCGGGCCAGCCCGTGCGCGTCACCGCGCTCGATGGCCTCACCCTCAGCGTCGAGCCTGACGCCACCGACTCCCCTTAACCGGAGGCTGCGCCCATGCCCGTATGGTCCGACCTTGCCTTCTACCTGCCGGTCCTGGTCCTCGTCGTCGCCTTCCTGGCCTCGGCGATCAAGATCCTGCGCGAGTACGAGCGCGGCGTCGTCTTCACCCTGGGCCGCTTCACCGGCGTCAAGGGACCGGGCCTGATCATCCTGGTGCCGCTGGTGCAGCAGTTCGTCCGCACCGACCTGCGCACGGTGGTGCTGGATGTGCCCAGCCAGGACGTGATCTCGCGCGACAACGTGTCGGTGAAGGTCAACGCTGTGATCTATTTTCGCATCGTCGATCCGGAGAAGGCCATCATCCAGGTCGCCGACTTCCTGCAGGCCACCGGCCAGCTGGCGCAGACCACCTTGCGCTCGGTGCTGGGCAAGCACGACCTCGACGAGATGCTGGCCGAGCGTGACAAGCTCAACGACGACATCCAGGACATTCTCGACGCCCAGACCGACGCCTGGGGCATCAAGGTGGCCAACGTCGAGATCAAGCATGTCGACATCAACGAAAGCATGGTGCGCATGATCGCGCGCCAGGCCGAGGCCGAGCGCGAGCGGCGCGCCAAGGTGATCCACGCCGAGGGCGAGCAGCAGGCGGCCGAAAAGCTGCTCGAGGCGGCGCGCACCTTGAGCGCCCAGCCCGAGGCCATGCAGTTGCGCTATCTCGGCACGCTCAGCAGCATCTCCAGCCAGCACAGCTCGACCATCGTGTTCCCCTTCCCCATCGACATCGGCCGCTTCTTCAGCGGCATGACAAAGAAGCCGGCGGAGTAATTTTCGGACCGCGCGCGTCCAC
>DATEIF010000342.1:0-6482 GCA_035279205.1 Vineibacter sp. | reverse complement strand
CGAACTCCTGCTGTCCACCTTCACCAAGAACAAGGACAATGTCTCGACGGCGCTGAAGGCCATCTTGAAGGATCTGCTCGGGATCGAGGACAAGAAGTAGCGCGCCGACAGGGCGGCCGACGCGGGAGACCCTCGGGCCGCACGCAGGCCCGAGGGTCTCCGCATCGTCGGATCGGGTGTCAGTTCGCCGCGAAGCAATACAGCAATCCGGCGCCACCCGAGCTCTTCAGCGCGTCGGCGCTGCAGCCGCGCGAGGGGTGCGAGGCGTTCCACGACTTCGAGGGCGCATCGTCGCGCAGGCCCATGCGGTCGTGGTGGCCGACCATGGCGGTGCCTTCGCCGCTCTTGGTCCAGTTGCCGCAGGTCATGTCCTTGTCGGCCGGCGGTGCGGTGCCGTCCTCGAGCGAGCCGGTCAGGATGTCGTGCTGGTTGACCACGAACAGGCGGCTGGGGATGCGCCGGCCGGTCTCTGCCAGGCCGTTCTCCGTGTCGATGCGGTTGTGCGGCGAATGCAGGTCGGCGACATCGGTGGCGATGCGCGTGCCGGCGGCGTTGAACCACGGACCCTTGCCGATGCGATCGCGCGCGTTCACCGCCTGGGTGCCGCCCGTCGCCTGGGCGCTGAGATAGGCGCGCCAGGTCTTGGCACCGGCGCCGGCCTTCTCCGCCAGCGCCTGGCAGTGGGCGTCGGCGCCCGTCAGCCCGCCATAGTCTGCGCCCTTGGGCCCACCGGTGCTGGTGATGAAGAAGCTCATGTTGGGAAACTGCGGCGGTTGCTGCTGCGCCGCGGCTTCGCCGCCGGCGAATGCCAGCGGTGCGGCCAGCGCCGCGATCGTGGACACAGTGATCCTGAGCTTCCTGCGCATGACGTCACCTCCCCTGGACCCGCGTACCGGGTCTCCTCGTTCACGCCGCCATCGGCGGATGGCGCACGTTAACCCGGTTCGCGAGGGGCAGGTAAGGGGTGACGATGGTCACGAATGGATGATCGGACTATCGCCGCCGTGGCTGGTGGAACTCGTAGGGCGGATAGTCCTTAGCGATGTCGGACACGACCTCGATCACCGCGGGCGCGTTGGCGGCGAGCGCTTCCTTGAGCGCGCCGCGCAGTGCGTCGGCGGTCTCCACCCGCCAGGCGGCGGCGCCGAAGGCCCGGGTGTAGGCCTGGAAGTCGGGATTGGTCAGCACGGCGCCGGCGTGGCGCCCGTCGTAGAGCCGCTGCTGGTCGCGCAGCACGTTGCCGTAGCTGGCGTTGTTGACCACGACGGTGACCAGGTTGATGCCGAACTGCATGGCGGTGGCGAGGTCCGAGCCGCCGAACAGGAAGCCGCCGTCGCCGGTGATCGACACCACCGCGCGATCGGGATTCGCCACCTTCACGCCCAGCGCCGTCGGGAAGCCGTAGCCCAGGGTGCCGGAGAAGCCCGAGCTGATCAGGCCGCGCGGCTGGTGCACCGGATAGCCGTACCAGGCGATGTAGCCCAGCTGCGTCACCTCATCGACCACGATGCCGTCATCGGGCAGCACGTCGCGGATGGCCTCGATGTAGCCGTACTGCGGCTGCGCCTTGCGGATCGCCGCCAGCGCCGCTTCCTTCGCCGCCGACACCGCGGCCGTCCATGCCGGATCCTTGCGTTGCGCCACGGCGTCGGCCAGCGCACGGGCACCATCGGCGGCGTCGGCCACGATGGCGACGTCGACCGCCTGCCGCCGATGCTCGGCCGGATCGATGTCGATGCGCGCGATCTTCAGTCCTGAAGGCGCCGGGGCCCAGCGCGCGATGGGCACATCCAGCCGCGTGCCGATGCCGATCAGCAGGTCGGTCTTGTCCCACAGCTGGAAGCCTGAGACGGTGTTCAGCGACAGCGGATGGCGCGAGTCGACCACGCCCTTGCCGGTGCGGAACGCCACCACCGGCGCGCCGATCTTTTCGGCCAGGGCCAGGACCTCGGGCCCGGCATGGGCGGCGCCGCCGCCGACCCAGATCATCGGCGCCCGCGCGCCGTTGATCAGCCGCGCCAGCGCCGCGATCTTCTCGGGATCGGGCACCGGGTTCGTGCGCCGGCCCAGCGGATCCACCGGCGTCACGTCGGCGCTGGCCGAGAACATGTCCCATGGCATCTCGACCGCCACCGGTCCAGGCCGGCCCGACACCATGGCCTGATAGGCTCGCGCCATCACCTGCGGCGCCTCGGTCGGATGCTCAATGCGCTCGGCGAACTTCAGCAGCGTCTTCAGCGTCGCGAGCTGGTCGGGCATCTCGTGCAGTTGGCCGCGCCCGCGGCCGATCATGGCGCTGGGCACCTGGCCGGTGATGCACATCACCGGCGCGTTCAGCCCCCAGGCCGTGGTCAGCGCGCCCATGGTGTTCATTACGCCGGGGCCGGGCACCACGGTGAAGGCCGACGGCTTGCCGGTCGATTGCGCGTAGCCCAGCGCCATGTAGGCGGTGGTCTGCTCATGCCGCGCGTTGATCACCCGCAGCCGGTTGTCGTTGCGTGCGAACGCATCGAACAGGCCGTACATCTGCACGCCCGGCAGGCCGAAGATCGTATCGATCCCATGGCGCAACAGTGAATCGACAATGGCGTCGCCGCCGGTCATGCGAGGCATCGGAGGTCCTGCGTAGGCTACGGTCAGTCCGATCTTGGCATGGCCTCGCGTCGAGCGGTTGGAAGGACTTCACGCTTGGCGGGCATGGCAGAGTCCGGCGGCGAGAATGGATGCGGCCATGGTCGCGCGAGCGCCAGCCGGTGTGATTGGCGGTTGGATCGCGGATTTCCGCCGCCGAGGCGCAGCAGGGGCGACGCTGCCCATGCCGGTACAACGGTCGCCTAGCCGCCTCGCATACGGCCATCGAGCGGGTCACCTTCAACAGGCTTGTCGGCTCGACCTGCTGCCATCAACGAACGTCATGACCGCCGTTGTGTTGCCGCGACATTTCGGCGTCGACGCCGTGGCCACGACAAGCCGTCGGGCAAAGAAAAACGCCGCCACCTGTGACGGTGGCGGCGCGAGGAGGACGCAAATCCCGCGGTCGCGACGCGGGTGGACATCGTTGGACAGACGCCGGTCTGGCGGCGCCGGCCCAACGAGACGGGAATCAGGGTCTCGACGTCCGGGCGACGCAGTCGTCGTAGGCGGCCGTGCCGGATCGATAGCCCCGCGTGACGCAGGCATCGCTGGCGCTGGCCGCCGGCGCCGGCGTCACGACCGTTGGCGCAGGTGCCTGGGCTGGCGCTGGCACCACTTTCTTCTCCTCCTTGTAGGAGCAGGCCGCGAGCAGCGCGCACACCGATGCGACGGTCAGAAGTCCTTTGAACAGCATGAATGCCTCCAGTCCGGCCACGCCGGCGGCAACATCGCTCGGGCGGCCAGGGTTCGGGCGTCGCCGGATCATCGCCGGTCCGCCCTGGATCAGCGTCGTAACGGGCTGTGTGGCGCGGGTGTTCCCGGTGCCACTGTCGTCACAGAGATGACGCAGGGCAGGCCATCGGGACGGGATGTCGCACCCCGGGGAAGCCCGGCCGCGGCATGCTGATCTGTTGATATCATCAAGACGCGAGACCTATTCCCTGACCCGCCGGCCCTTGATGCCGGTGGTGGCCATGCCCGAAGCCGCGGCCTGCGAGAGCGCCCGGCCGACTGTGTAGAGCTTGCGCAGCGTCGCTTCGAAGATCCGGCTTTCTTCCGGGCTGAGGCAGGCGCGGAAGGCGTCGTCGCGTTCCTTGGCGTCGGCCATCAGGTCGCGATAAAGCGCCTCGCCGCGGCGGCTCAGCGTCAGGTCGACGGCGCGGCCGCCGGCGGGCGAGGCCTTGCGCATCACCAGCCCGCGCCTGACCAGCGACGACACCGCGCGGCTCATCTGCGCCTTGTCGAGGCCGGCCGAGCGGGCCAGCTGATTGAGCTGTTGCGGCGCGTGCGCCGCCAGCAGGGCCAGCGTGCGCCATTCCTGCAGGGTGACGCCGAAGCGCTGAAAGCGCAGGGCGGCGCTGTGCGACATCGCGTTGGCGGTGCGGCCGACGCGGTACGACAGCAGCTCGCGGATCGTGATCGGCGCGTTTTCTTCCGCCTTCACTGCCGATGTCGTCCGCGCCATGCGCCTCTCTGCTTTGTCGTCCTGAGCGAAGCGAAGGACCTGTTGAACGGTGCCATCGCACGAGCCCATCGGGAGTGCAAGCCGTTCGTCGTCCTGAGCGCAGCGAAGGACCTTGCGGTGGGTCGTTCGAAGAACAGCGGCTCTGGTGATCATCAAAGCCGGCAGTGTTTGCTGCCAATACCGCAGGATCCTTCGCTTCGCTCAGGATGACACTCCGCCTCTGTTGACAACATCAACACTATGTTGATATTGACAACACCAGAACACTGACATCGGCACTTTTCCGTCATCCCGGGCTTTAGCGCGGGATGCGTTGCGTTGATCGCCATGCCCAAGCCCCTGACCGGCCGCGTGCCGCCCGACGCCATCCGCCGTACCGATCTGCCGCGGTTGCCGGCGGCGCTGCTGCAGCGCTACGCTGCCATCGACGACCTGACCGGCGCCGTGTCGGATGCGATGGATAATCTCGGCCTGTTCGGTGCCGTACCTGGCTCGATCCTGGCGCCCACGCTGCCGGGCAAGCGCATCGTCGGCCAGGCCGTCACCGTGCGCAACGTCGAGCGCAGCGATGGTCCCACGCGCGCCGCCGCTGGCGGCAAGGGCCGCATGGGCGAGCACGAGGCCTACAACCAGGCCGAGCCGGGCGATGTCGTCGTGATCGAAGGCCTCACCGGCATTTCCAACATGGGTGGCCAGTCGGCGGCGCTGGCGCATCGATCGGGCTGCGCCGGCGCGGTGATCGACGGCTCCTTCCGCGATCCCGACTCCTCGCGCGCACGTGACTTTCCGATCTGGGCGCGCGGTCCCACGCCGATCACCGGCAAGTGGCGGCTGGAGACGGTCGAGATCAACGGCCGGGTGCGCATCGCCGGCGTCGCGGTCGATGCCGGCGACCTGGTCGTGGCCGACGAGGCCGGCATCGTCTTCGTGCCCTTTGCGCAGGCCGAGGCGGTGATCGCCGAGGCCGAGAAGATCGACCGCGGGGACACGAAACAGAAGGCCGACATCGACGCCGGTATCGACCTCGCGACGCTCGCCGCCACCCGATACAAGTAAGGGGAGTGACGTTCATGCACGTCGAGACCGACGTTGCCGTCCATTGTGTCGTGCAAGGCGCCGACATTCTGGGCGAGGTGCCGCTGTGGTGCGGCCGCACCCGCCGCCTGTGGTGGACCGATGTGCGCCGCCCGGCGATCCAGTCCTATGATCCCGCCACCGGCCGCCACCAGGCGCTGCGCCTGCATCCGGATATCGTGAGCGGCTCGATCGCACTGCGCGAGACAGGCGGTCTGCTGCTCGCCGCCGCCACCGGCATTTACACCTTCGATCCCGCCAGTGGCCAGCCGCCACAGCGCCTGGTCGATCCGATCGGCGGCGCGTCCGGCATGCGGCTGAACGACGGCAAGTGCGATCGCCGCGGCCGCTTCTGGGTCGGTAGCATGCACGACACCGACCGCAGCAAGACCGGCGTGCTCTATCGGATCGATCCCGATGGGCGCTGCATGGCGATGCACGACGGCTTCGTGCTGCCCAACGCGATCTGTTGGAGTCCGGACGATCGCACGATGTACTTCGCCGACACCCACAACCAGGTCATCTGGGCCTTCGACTACGACATCGACGCCGGCGCGATCGCCAACCGACGCGTCTTCAAGGACTGGACGCACCAGATCGGTCGGCCCGACGGCGCCACCGTCGATGCCGACGGCTTCGTCTGGAACTGCATGGTCGCCAGCGGTCAGCTGATCCGGCTGGCGCCCGATGGTCGCGTCGATCGCGCCATCCAGCTGCCGGTCACCAACCCGACCTGCCCGGCCTTCGGCGGCGAGGACCTGCGCACGCTCTACATCACCAGCCATTCGCAGCGCCTGCCGCCCGAGCAGCTGGCGCGCGAGCCGCTGGCCGGCGCGCTGCTCTCGCTCGACGTCGGCGTACGCGGCCTGCCCGAACCCCGCTTCGGCGGATGATTTCTGTCATGCCGAGCGCCCATGTCATGCCGAGCGCAGCGATGGATCTCCCGGGGGCGGAGACTCCTTCCCAGGAGATCCCTCGCTGCGCTCGGGATGACAGTGAACGCAACAATCAAGGAGGGAGTCTTGCGTAAACCTTGGTGGACTCGTGCCGAACAGCTGTTGCGCCGTTTCTGTCGTCCTGAGCGAAGCGAAGGACCTTGCGGTGCGCCGATCGAATGGAATGGTGCGTTCGAGGCAAGAAGACTTCACCACAGAGGCACAGCGCAGCCGTTTGCCGCAACCAAAGGCGCCTTCGCCTTCCCTCCCCCAACGAACGTTGGGGGAGGTGCCCGAAGGGCGGAGGGGGAGCCGACGTGGTGTCAGTTACCAAGACCACGTGGTATCGCCGCGGCAACGCGATCTCGGTTTTC
>DATEIF010000341.1:0-4428 GCA_035279205.1 Vineibacter sp. | reverse complement strand
GAAAGATGGTGCTCCCCATCGCGTTTGCCACGCTGGCCGCGGCGACGTCATGGCGCGAAGGGCTGTTCGCTGTCGCCGCGCTGGGCATCGCGTCGGCATTGCTGATACCCCTGTTCCTGCCGGCCGTGCACATCGAACGCGCAGCCGCATCGAAGGCAGCGGGTTCGAGCATCGAGGCCGGCGGCGACAATCGCGGCGCCTTCCGCCTTCTGCTGGCGATCCATGTCACCGACTCGCTGACCCGATCCGGCCTGGTCTTGTTCCTACCCTTCCTGATGCGCGACAAGGGCGCCGATCTGCCGACCATCGGGCTGGCGCTGTCGTTGCTGTTTGCCGGCGGCGCCTTCGGCAAACTGGTCTGCGGTTGGCTCGGCGAACGGCTCGGCGTCGTGCGCTCGGTGTTCCTGACCGAGTGCCTGACAGCGGCCTTGATCATGGCGCTGCTGCCCCTGCCCCTGGTGCCGGCGCTCGCACTGTTGCCGCTGGTCGGCATCGCGCTGAACGGCACGTCATCGGTGCTCTACGGCACGGTCCCCGAGTTCGTCCCACCGCAACGCCGCGCCCGTGCATTCGGCATCTTCTATACCGGTGGCTCCGTGGCCGGCGCGCTGGGGCCACCGCTGTTCGGCCTGTGTGGCGACGTCGCGGGTCTTGCGGTCACGATGACGGTCGTCGCGGCAGCCGCCCTGTTCACCCTGCCGCTGACCTGGGCGCTGCGGCCATCTCTTCGCCCAAGCGTCGTGTGAAGGGAGTCTTTGGACCGCGCGCGTCCACGCGCGCAATCGCTCGCAGCGAAGCGTAGAGCGACCTTGTCGGCGCTACGCGCCGATGCGCGCGTGGACGCGCGCGATCCAAAATCAGTGCGCTACAGTGCCACGCCGTCGTCGGCGTTGAACATGTGCACGCGGTCCGCCTTCGGGGCGAGATGCACGGTCTCGCCCGGCTTGAAGGCGTGACGCTCGTCAAACACCGCGCAAACCTCGCTGCCGCCGACCGTGCCGAACACCAGCGTGTCGGCACCCGTCGGCTCGACGACAGACACGGTCAGGGGAAAGCCGGCGTTGGCGTCACTCAGCACCAGATGCTCAGGCCGCGCGCCATAGACGACACGCTGGCCATCGCCGCCCTTGGCGCCAGACGGCAGCGGCAGGCGGGTGCCATCAGCCATCGCGACACAAGCCGAACCGTTCGATCGCTGCACCGTGCCGCTGAGGAAATTCATCGCCGGCGAGCCGATGAAGCCGGCAACGAACTGGTTGGCCGGCCGATCGTAGAGATCGAGCGGCGCACCGATCTGCTCGACCCTGCCGTCATGCAGCACGACGATACGATCGGCCAGGGTCATGGCCTCGACCTGGTCGTGCGTGACGTAGATCGACGTTGTCTTCAGGCGCTGGTGCAACGCCTTCAGCTCGGTGCGCATCTGCACGCGCAGCTTGGCATCGAGGTTGCTGAGCGGCTCGTCGAACAGGAAAACCTGCGGATTGCGCACGATGGCGCGGCCCATCGCCACGCGCTGGCGCTGGCCGCCGGACAGATGGCGCGGCAGGCGGTCGAGGTACGGCGTCAGGCCGAGGATCTGGGCTGCGTTGGCCACGCCGCGATCGATCTCGGCCTTGGGTGCCTTGCGCAGGCGCAGCGAGAAACCCATGTTCTCGCGCACCGTCATGTGCGGATAGAGCGCGTAGCTCTGGAACACCATGGCGATGTCGCGATCCTTGGCCGGCAGCTCGTTGACGCGCTTGGGACCGATGCGGACCTCGCCGCCGGTGATCTCCTCCAGCCCGGCGATCATGCGCAGCAACGTCGACTTGCCGCAGCCTGACGGTCCGACCAGCACGACGAATTCGCCGTCAGGGATCTCGACATCGACGCCGTGGATCGCCTTGACGTTGCCGCCATAGGTCTTGCGCACATCGCGCAGTTCGACAGACGCCATGATGCAACTCCCGTCTCAACCCTTGACCGCGCCCGCGGTGAGACCACCCACCATGTAGCGGCGGAACATGTAGTAGACGATGGTCGGCGGCAGCGCGTAGAGCGCACCGGCCGCCATCATCAGAGCCCAGGGCGCATCGTCGAACGCCAGGAAGATGCCCAGTGCCGGCGCCAGGGTCAGCTGACGTTCGGTCGACAGCATCAGGAAGGCGTAGAGGTACTCGTTCCACGCCAGCAGCAGCGCATAGATGCCGATCGCCACCAGGGTTGGCGCCATCAGCGGCAGATAGACGAAGCGCAGGATCTGCAGCGGTGTGGCGCCGTCGATCCGCGCCGCCTCGTCGAGCTCGGCCGGCAATTTGGCCGACGCCTGGTTCATCACCCAGATGGCGTACGGCGATGCCAAGGTCACCATGGCGAAGATCATCGACCAGGGGTTATCGAGAAAGCCGTACTGGCCCATCGTGCGGTACATCGGGATGGCCAGGAAGGCGGCCGGAATCAGATAGGTCAGCAGCGCAATGTTGGTGATCAACCTGCCGCCAGGAATCCGCAGCCGGGAAATCGAAAAGTTGGCGCCGATCCCGACGACAAGAGTCAAAAGGGCGGTCACCACGGCGATGAGCGTGCTGTTCCAGATCTGCGTCCAGAAGTTCTGCACCAGATTGTGCTTCGAGCCGAGGATGGTCGTGAAATTCTGCAGGGTCACGGTCTGCGGAATGAGATCGCCTGCCACCGCCTTGTCCGGTGGCGACAGCGCGATGATCAACAGGTGGTAGATCGGCAACAGGGTCCACAAGGCCACCGCCAACCCGATCAGGTAGAGCGGCAGACGCTCCAGCAAGCGCGTCATGGTCATTGCTCGTCGACCCGGCTCAAGCGCTTCATCAGGAAGAACACCATGGGCAGGATTGCCGGCAAGGCGCAGATCACGGCGGCCATGCCGACGTCGATCTGGTCGATGCGCAGATAGCGCACGCCCAGGGTGGCCAGCACCTGCGTCGAATCGTTGGGCCCGCCGCCCGTCAGCAGGTAGACGCTGTTGAAATCGCCCAACGTCCAGATCGAGGACAGCAGCACCGACGTCATGTAGGGCGCCCGCATGGCGGGCCAGCTGATGAACCGAAACCGCTGCCAGCGCGTGGCGCCATCGACATCGGCCGATTCGTAGAGGTCGCGCGGAATCGCCAGGCGCGCCGCCACCAGAATCAGCGTCCAGAATGGCAGCGACTTCCAGATGTGCATGAGGATGGCCAAGGTCAGGCCGTAGTGCCGTTCCGTCAGCCAGCCCGGCCCCTCGATCTGGAACCACTTGAACAGCAGGTTGTTCACCAATCCCCACTCGGGATTGAACATCCAGCGCACCGACAGGATGGTCGGGATCGAGGGCATCGCCCAGGCGAGAATGAAGATCACCGACAGCCAGCGGACCCAGCGGTATTCGAGGATGAAGAAAGCTGACAGGCCGAGCGCCACCACCATCTTCAGGTTGACGGCAACCAGCACGAAGATGGCGGTGTTCCACAAGGTGGTGACGAAGATCGGATCCTGGAACAGCTTCTTGAAGCTGCTCGCGCCCGATCCGAGCCAAAACCCGTAGAGCACGGGATAGACGACGAACAACGCGAACACGATGACGTAAGGCGCGATCAGCACGATCGCCCAGAACTTCTCCTCCGACATCCGCCTGCGCGGCGGTGCTGCGGCCACATCCATCGTGACAGCGGTCATCGGCGGTTCTCCTGTCCCCTCTCCCGCAAGCGGGAGAGGGAGGGACCCATGGCGCGCAGCGCCACGGGAGGGTGAGGGCGAACAGTCGAGGTGCCTACGGACCGAGTCCTTAGCCCCTCATCCGGCCACCGCTGTCGCGGCGACCACCTTCTCCCGCTCGCGGGAGAAGGCTCTTTACTGCGCCAGGATCTCCTTGATGCGCTTGATGGCGTCCTCAGCGGCCTCCTCAGGCTTGACGCCGTCCTTGGCGACGCGCGCCGTGGCGCGGCCCCAGACGTTCTCGGCGTTCACGATCGTGAACTTCCAGTTCTTGGTGAACGGGAAATAGACCGTGCCTTCGTTGAGCTGCTTGATCACCTGGGCCCGGTGCGGATCCTTGCCGTCGGTCCAGAACGGCGATTCGATCGCCTTCTTGGTCACCGGCACCCAGCGGCCGAGCGATCCCTCGACATAGGGCTGCAGGTTTTCCTCGGTCAGGAAGAACGCCAGGAACTCCTTGGCCCGCTTCTTGTTCTTGGCGTCGGCGAAGATCACCGCGGTTTTCACGGCGGCCAGCTGTGGCGTCTTGCCGCCATCGGGCTTGTTCGGGAAGCTGCGGGTGCGGATCTTCTCGAAGTAGTTGGTTTTGGCCGTGGCGCGCTGCTCGGGCGTGTTCTCCGCCTTGTTCATCGCATCCATCTGGGCGGCGGCGATCGAGATGGTCGCATTATGCGTCATCACGGTCGTCTTATTGGCGAAGTTCAGGTTGTTGTCGACATC
>DATEIF010000340.1:0-9139 GCA_035279205.1 Vineibacter sp. | reverse complement strand
GAGAGGTTCATGACGTCACCCGCTTCGCGCGGCGGCTGGTGCCGTCGATGCCGCCGACCACGGCCCATTCGGCGAACATTTCGGGCGCCTGCTTGAATTCGCGCGGTTGCCAGGCGCCGTCGAGCTGGTCCTCGTCGGTGTAGTATTCGGCAAGGCCGCCGGCCGGATTCTTCACGTACCAGAAGTAGGCCGACGAGATCGGGTGGCGACCCGGGCCCAGCTCGGTTTCCCAGCCGCAGCGGCTGATATGCAGGCCGCCGCCGAACACCTCGTGGATGTCGCGCACGACGAACGCCACGTGGTTCAGCCCGCGCTTGGCCGCCGGCGGCTGCAGCAGGAACAGGTCGTGATGGCCGCCCTCGGCAGCGCAGCGCAGGAACACGCCGCGCCCGGGGTAGCGGTCGGATACGCAGAAGCCCAGGGTCTCGACGTAGAAACGCTCGACCTCGTCGAGCCGGTCGGTGAACAGCACGACATGGCCGACCTCGACCGGCTCGGCGCGCTCGTAGAAGGTGCTGCGCTGGTTGACGCCGCGACCGGGTTGGCCCCAGGCGTTGATCGGCACGCCCTGCACCGGCACCGCGCGCTTGCGCGAGACGCGAAAGGCGATCCCCAGTCCGTTGGGATCGACAGCCCGCGGCAGATCACTGGAAGCGGTACCCAGAGCGGCGCTCAGGCGTGTTAGGTCCTCGGCGCGCTCGACGCCCCAGACGACCTCGCGCAAGGTCGACCCGCTTTCGATCGCGGCCGGCAGGGCAGGATCGTCGCTGCGCCGGACGTGGATCTCGCAACCGTTGAGGGTCTCGAAATCGAGCCCTGCCGAATCCTCGCGCACCAGGCGCAGGCCCCAGTCGAGGAAGAACCGGCGGCAGGTCGCAAGATCGTCGACGCCGTAGGTGATGCGGTCGATGCCCGTGATCGTCATGGCTCGCTCCTGATCCAGGTCCCGGTAAGACCCGTCATGTGTTCCTGCCTTCGATGAGTTCCCGCACCCTGGCGGGTGACAGGGGGCCGCGGCGGACGATCACGCCGAACGCGCGCAAGGCATCCTCGACGGCGTTGGCGATCGCTGCCGGCGGACCGATAGCGCCGCCTTCTCCCAGGCCTTTCACGCCCAACGGGTTTCGCGTCGAAAGGTTCTCGATGTGGTCGAGGACCAGCGGCGGCGCATCCGTCGCGATCGGCATCGCATAATCCATGAAGCTGCCGCTCAGCGGCTGGCCATGCTCGTCATGCAGCATCGCCTCGCTCAGGATGCCGCCGATTCCTTGCATGACGCCGCCGGCGATCTGCGCGTCGGCGAGCAGGGGATTGACCACCCGGCCGCAATCGTGGACGACGACGTAGCGCTCGACCATGACGCTGCCCGTTTCCGGATCGACGGCAACCTGCGCCGCGTTCGCGGCGCTGGCGTATGTCACCGTGGCTGGCCGGAAATATGCGGTCTCCACCAGCAGACCATCGCCGCGCGTGCCGCGTCGAAGCACCGCCGTGGCGGCTTCCCGTGAGATTTCGGCCAGCGTCACCGTCCGGCCCGGGACGCCTTTGAGGCGGACTTTGCCGTCCACGAGTTCCAGGTCGACCGGCGAGACCTCCATCAGGTCGCCCGCGAGCGCCAGGATCCGTTCCTTCAACTGGATGGCAGCCTGATGGATGGCATTACCGGCCGTGACCGTGCTGCGGCTGGCGATCGTTCCGATGCCGAACGGCACTGTCGATGTGTCGCCGCCGATGACGTCGATCGACTCGATCGGAACGCCCAGCACGTCGGCGGCGATCTGGGCATAGACGGTGCGATGCCCCTGGCCGGAACTGCAGGCGCCGCTGGCGATCTGCACGCGGCCCGAGGCGAGCACGCGCATCGTCGCGCCCTCGAACGGCCCCATGCCGGTTCCTTCGACGTACATGGAAAATCCGATGCCGCGCAGTCGGCCATCCGCGGAACCCGCCGCCTTGCGGGCGTCACGGAACGCGTCGAGCCCGATCAGGTTGCGCGCCCGTCTCAAGAGTTCCGGAAAGTCGCCGGAGTCGTATACCTGCGGGAAACCATCACGATAGAGCAGGCCCGTATCATAGGGCATGGCATCCTTGGCGACGAGGTTGCGGGCCCGCACGTCGGCGGGCTCGAGCCCAAGACGCAGCGCAAGCCTGTCAATGATCCGCTCGATCGCGAACACGGCCTCCGGTCGCCCCGCGCCGCGATAGGGAGTCGTATAGGTCGTGTTGGTCAGCACCGCCTGCACGAGGATCGACACGTTGGGGACGTCATAAGGTCCCAGCAGATGGGAAAGCGAGTTGTAGGGGACAACCAGGCCCAGGAAATTGTAGGCGCCGCAGTTCATGATGACGTCGTCGCGCAGTGCCAGGATGCGGCCATCTTCCGTGGCGGCGATGGCGATGCGGTGAACCTGCTCGCGGGCATGCGGCGCGGCGACAAGGTTTTCGGTCCGCTGCTCGATCCAGCGAACCGTGCGGCCGAGATTGACCGCGGCGAAGGCCACCAGCATGTCCTCGACGGACTGGACACCCTTCTGCCCGAAGCCGCCGCCCACGTCACACGTGATGACGCGAATGCGTTCGGCCGGCATCTTGAGAGAGACCGCCATGAGGCTCTGCAGCACGTGCGCGGTCTGTGTGCTCGCCCAGACGGTCAGGCCGCCGGTGACGGGATCGACGCTGGCCTGAATGCCGCGGGTCTCCAGCGGGGACGCCACGTAGCGGTGCGACGCGAACTCCTCTTCGACAACGACAGGGGCGTCGGCGAAGGCCCGCTGCGGGTCGCCCTTGGTAGTCCCAACCGAGAGCGCGAGGTTGGAGCCCCAATCGGGTTCGACCAGGGGGGCGGTCTCGGCCAGGGCGCTCACGGGATCGACCACCGCGGGCAGAGGTTCGTAGTCGATGTCGACAAGTTCGGCGGCGTCCGCGGCGATGCCCACGGTCGTGGCCACGACCATGGCAACGGGCTGGCCGACATAGGTGACCTTCTTTTCCGGCAACAGCGGCGTGGGATGGACGCGGTCGAGCGGCTTCAGCTGCTTCAGCAGCCGCTCGGGCGTATGGACTTCTCCCGCGACGCAGATGGGTGCCGTACGCCCGGCAATGTCGGCCGCGGTGATGACCGCCAGAACGCCCGGCACGGCGCGCGCGGCGCTGACATCGATGCGGGTGATGGACGCATGGGCGTGGACGCTGCGCACGAAGACCGCTTCCAGCGTGTCCGGCAATCTGGCGTCGGCGACAAACTTCGCCTGTCCCGTCAACAGGCGCTCGTCCTCGACACGCCTGATCGATTTGCCCATCCAGCTCATCACCGTCTCCGTGAAGCCGATGCCGTGGTGATCGTGCCGATCATTCCTTCAACCCTCCGGCGGCCTGCTCAGCGATGCGCGGCAGGTTGAAGGCCGTCACCGCAGGCAACGGATGCGTCCAGGCCTCGACCTCAACCAGCGTGGTCTGCGCCGTCGAGCACTGGGCCAGCGGCGAGGTGCCCTTGTCGGCCGTGACGAGGTTGGGATTACCGTGCTTGTCCAGGGACTGCGGGTCGCCCGGGTTGAGAGGGTCATACCAGGCGCCGGTCGCGATCTGGACCACGCTGCGCCGCAACGCCGGATCGAGAACCGCCGAGGCGAGAAACGCGCCGCGGTCATTGAATACGCGTACGGTGTCGCGGTCGCGAATGCCGCGATGCGCCGCATCGTCCGGATGCAGTCGCAATGGCTCGCGATCGTTGATCTTGGCACGCCGGCTGATCGGCGCATGATCGAGCTGGCTGTGGAGCCTGGCGCTGGGCTGGTGCGAGAGCAGGTGCAACGGGTATTCCACTGCCTTGCCCGATCCAAGCCATTCAAAGGGTTCGATCCAGGCCGGGTGCGGTGGACAGTCGGGGTAGCCGAACGCCGCCACTGTGGATGACCAGAGTTCGATCTTCCCTGACGGGGTTGCCAACCGATGTCCGACCGGATCGGCGCGAAACGTGGCCAGGTACGTGAAGGGCGTGGCCGGCTCTGGATACTTGAACGCGCCGGTCTCCCAGAACGCATCGAAGGTCGGAAGCTGGACGCCCAGCGGCTCGGCCTCGACGACGGCGCCATCGTACATGGCCCGCAGCCACTGCATTTCGGTGCGGCCTTCGGAGAACGCCTCGCCAAAGCCCAGCCGTTGGGCGAGTTCGCCAAAAATGTCGAGGTCGTTGCGCGCCTGGCCGACGGGGTCGATCACCTTCTTCATGGCGACCCAGTAGGAATCGAGCTCGGCCGCCAGGATGTCGTTGCGCTCCATGGTCGTGGTCGCGGGCAGCACCACGTCGGCATGCCGTGCTGCCGGCGTCCACCACGGCTCGTGGACGATGATCGTCTGCGGGCGATGCCAGGACTGAACGACGCGGCGGATGTTGGTGTTGTGGTGGAACGGATTGCCGCCACAGCAATACACAAGCTTGATGTCGGGATACACGATCTCCCGGCCATTGAATGGGATGCTCTTGCCCGGGTTCAGGAGCATGTCGGTGACGCAGCCGACGGGGACATGCGTCGTCACCGGATTGCGCCCTAGCGCGATCCGCGGGCGCGGGATGTCGGGCAGCCGCGGCGCGCCGATGCCGTTCACGGCACCGTAGCCGAAGCCGAACCCGCCGCCGGGAAGCCCGATCTGGCCAAGAGCGGCGGCGAGCGCGACCAGTGCCCAGCACGGCTGCTCGCCGTGGTCGGCTCTCTGGATCGACCAGCTCATCGACAACATGGTCCGCTGTTCGGCCATCCGGCTGGCGAGATTTCTGATCACATCAGGATCGACACCGCAGATGCCGGCGGCCCACGCGGCATCCTTCGGCGTGCCGTCCACGTCGCCCGACAGGTATGCCTTGAACGCCTCGAAGCCGACGCAGTAGCGGCTCATGAACGCCAGGTCGGCGCGGCCGGCGGCGATCAGCGAGTGTATCAAGGCCAGCATCAGCGCGGCGTCGGTATTGGGCCGGATCGGGAGCCATTCCGGTCCGAATTCTTCGGCGATGTCGTTGCGGTTGGGGCTGATGTTGATGAACGTGACGCCAGCGTCGCGCGCCTTGCGCATCCAGTGGACGGAGGCGTGCGCGCCCGTGCCGCCGGATTCGATCTGCGCGTTCTTGGAATGGATGCCGCCGAAGCAGACAAAGAGCCGCGTATTCTCCGCGATCGATCGCCAATCGCTGGCCATACCCGTGATATCGTTGCTGCCGACCACGTACGGCATGATCGCCAGCGCCGCGCCAAAGCTGTGGTTGCCGATCTTGTCGACGTAGCCGCCGAAATTTCCCAGGAAGCGCTTCAGCAGGCTGGGCGAGTGATGCAGGCGGCCGGCGCTTGCCCAGCCGTAGGAGCCGCCGTAGATCGCCTCGTTTCCGAGCGCCTCGCGCACCCGCAAGAGCGCGTCTTCGACCAGCTTGAGGGCGTGATCCCACGAAACCGGGACATAGGCGTCGCTGCCGCGACCTTCCGATGCCTTTCCCGGTCCGTGCCGCAGATAGCCTTCACGCACGTAGGGCTCTTTAACCCGCAGCGGACCCTGCACGACGGAGGGAAGGGCATGGATGATCGGGGAAGGATCCCGATCCCAGGCTGCCGCGCGCACGCCCTCGATGGCGCCGTCGCGCGCTTGCACCTCATAGACACCCCAGTGCGAGGCGGTCTGTATCCAGCGCCCGGCCATGAACGCCTCCGCTAGTCGAGCTGCACGTTCGCCGCCTTGACCCGCGCGGCATACTTGGCGCGGTCCTTGGTCAGGTACTCCGCGAACTGCTCCGGCCCGAGATCGAAGGGCTCGAGGCCCAGCTCCAGGACGTAGCGTTTGATGTACTCAGGCTGGGTGACCACCTTGCGGATATCGGCGGCGAGGCGCTCGATGATCGGCCGCGGCGTTCCGGTGGGCACGGCCAACCCGAACCATGAGCGTGCCTCGAACCCCGCAAGACCGGCCTCCGTGAACGTCGGCACTTCCGGTACCAGCGGCTGTCGCGCTGAACTGGCGACGGCGATGGCCTTCAGCCGGCCCTCGCGGATGTGCTGCGTGACCGGACCGATGGCACCGAATGCCATGCTGATCTGTCCCGCCACCAGCGCCGTCACGACGTCGGCTGTACCCTTGTAGGGGACGTGCAGCAGCTTGATGCTGGTCGCGGTGGCGAATGCTTCGGTGTCGAGATGGGTCACGCTGCCCGGTCCGAAGCTGCCGTACGACAACTCGTTCGGCTTCTGCCGCGCCAGGGCGATCAGCTCGGCGAGATTGTTCGCCGGAACCGAGGGATGCACGGCGAGGATCAACGTCGTGGTGGCCACGGTGACGACCGGAACGAAGTCCTTCACCGGATCGTACGGCAGCTTGCTGTAGAGATACTGGTTGGAGGACAGCGACGGGTCATTGGCGAACAGGACGGTGTAGCCATCGGCGGGCTGCTTGGCGGCGTACGTGGTGCCGATGATGGCATTCGCGCCCGGTTTGTTGTCCACGACCACGGCCGTGTTCCACTGCTGCTGCAAACCCTGGGCCAGCGGCCGCGCCAGGACATCGACGACACCGCCGGGCGGATACGACACGACGATCTTGACGGGTTTGCTGGGAAACGGCTGCGCGCTGGCCACCGCCGATATCAAGGTGCCCAACAGGACACCGGCGAGAACGGACACTCCTCTCATGCATTCCTCCCGGTCTGACGTCTATTGGAGGCGTCGGGCATGTCTTGCCGGTACGCCCCGGTTAAGCAGCCCACGGCAACGGCTGCTCGTTCAAGCCCCAGTAGAGGCTCTTCTGGTGCTTGTATTGCAGGATGCCCAGACGCCCCTTTTCGATGCCGACGCCGCTGTCCTTGATGCCGGTGAAGGGCGTCGAGATCGAAAACTGCTTGTAGGTGTTGATCCACACCGTGCCGGCTTCCAACGCCCGCGCGATGCGCCATGCCCGCTTGTAGTCACGTGTCCAGATTCCGGCGGCGAGGCCGTACACGCTGTCGTTGGCTTGTGCGAGCAGGTCGCTTTCGTCGCGAAACGGCATGACCACCAGGACCGGGCCGAAGATCTCCTCCTGGCAGATGCGCGCATCGTTCGGCAGGCCTGCGAGGATGGTCGGTCTGTAGAACCAGCCGCGGTCGTAGAGCGCCCCCTTGGGGCGTTCGCCGCCGGCCAGCAGCTCGCCGCCGTCGTCGAGGCCGAGCTGCACGTAGCGTTCGATCGTCTGGCGATGGTGTGCGGTGATCAGCGGGCCCATTTGCGTGACGGGATCGGCTGGATCGCCTACACGCAGCGCAGCGGTGGCGACCGCCAGCCGCTGGACGAATGGCTCATAGATCGACGCGTGCACGAACAGGCGTGATCCGGCGATGCACGACTCGCCCGATGAGCTGAAAATGCCGAACAACACGCCGGCCACGGCATGATCGAGATCGGCGTCGTCGAACACAATCGTGGGCGACTTGCCGCCGAGCTCGAGCGTCACCGGCATCAGCTTGTTGGCCGCGATCTGTGCCAGCGCCCGGCCGGTGGTCGTGCCGCCGGTGAACGAGACTTTCTTCACCAGCGGGTGGCGGACGATCGCATCGCCAATCACCGATCCCTTGCCGGGCAGGACGCTCACGACGCCCTTCGGGACGCCGGCCTGCTCGCAGATGCGGCCGAGCTCGAGCGCGGCAAGCGGCGTTACCTCCGCGGGCTTGACGATGACCGCGTTGCCTGCGGCCAGCGCCGGCGCAAGCTTCTGCGCTTCGCTCGCGATCGGCGAGTTCCAGGGGGTGATCGCGGCCACCACGCCCAGCGGCTCGTGCACGCTCAGGGTGAGATAGTCGCCGCGCGCCGGCGTGACGGTCTCTTCCAGCGTCTCGCACGCTGCGGCGAAGAACTGGAACGTGCCTGCGGCGCTTGCCACCAGCGCCCGTGTCTCGCCGATCGGCTTGCCGTTGTCGCGCCGCTGCAGCTGAGCGAGCTCTTCGGCCCGCTCACGGATGAGCGCACTGATGCGATAGAGCACGCCGGCACGCTCGTGCGGCTTCAGGTGGGCCCAATCAGGTCGGCGCCGCGCGACGTCGGCGGCCGCAATCGCGTCCTCGACATCAGCGACGCTGGCGGCGGCGAGCTCGGCGTTGACGCTGTCATCGGCTGGGTACCGCGAGGCATAGACCTCACCCTGGCCGCGGCGCCACTCGCCGCCAATCAGGATGGGCAGCACGCTCATGCCAGCACCTTCTCGGTGGGCGGGCCGGCGAAGGTCTTGGCGAACGGCCCGACGGCAACCATGTCGACCTCGATCAGCACCGGGCCGTCCTGCGCCAGCGCCTGGTCGAGGATAGCGCTCGCGCCGGCGATATCGCGGATGCGGTGGAACGGCAGCGCAAGCGACTGGGCCAGCGCCGCGAAATCGGGCGTGTGCAGGTCGGCGTAGCAGCGCCGGCCGCCATAGTGCGCGTCCTGGATGTTGCGGATCACGCCGTAGCCGCGGTCGTTCATCAGCATCACGGCGACATTGGCCTTCTCCTGCACCAGGCTCGCAAGCTCGCCGAGATTGACCTGCAGGCCGCCGTCGCCCACCAGGCACAGCGTCTTGCGATCACCGGCCGCCAGCGCGGCACCCAGCGCCATCTGGATGCCTTGCCCGATGCCGCCGCCCAGCGCGTGCACGCCATCGCGCGGACCGAAGATGGAGAGCGCCCGGTTGCCCCAGGTGCTGTTGGAGATCGTGACGTCGCGCACCCACACGAAGTTGCGTCCGGCCGACTGCTGCAGGGCGCGCACTAAGCCGGCGTAGGGGCCGAGGCCGTCGCTCACCAGAGCTTCGGCTGATGTGCGCGCGGCGGCGAGGTCGCGCGCGAAGCGCGAATCGACGGTCATGCGGCCAGCCAGCCGGTCGGCCAGTCCGTTCAGGACCGCAGCGCAATCGCCCGCGATGAAGAAGTCGTCGCCGTAGGCACGGCCCTGCTGCTGCGGATCGATGTCGATGCGATAGAGCGGGCGCGGCAGCTTCAGCTTGTACTTCAGCGTTTCGTTGCTGCGCAGGCGCGAGCCGGCCACCAGCAGCGCATCACAGGTCGCATAGAACGTCTCGACCGGGCCGTGCAGGTTGAACGCGCCCAGCGAGCGCGGATCATCCTCGGGCACGATGCCGCGGCCCTGTACGCTGGTGA
>DATEIF010000339.1:0-5945 GCA_035279205.1 Vineibacter sp. | reverse complement strand
GATGCGGCATCAACCAGGCGGCCGAGCCGCTCGTGGTTGTCGGCGGTCAGCAAGATCGGCGGCAACGCGGTGGCGTCGCCGGCAGAGTGCACGACAGCAGTCATGATGGTCCCTTTCGTTGACCGATGCGACGAAGCGCAACGCCGATGGCAGCGCTGCTCAGAGAACTTGATGTGGTCTGGAGAAGATCGGCCCCGGGTGGGCCGATGCGTGCACGTTACGTGCGAATCGGCTCCGGGGCGGGCACGCCTGCCCGCACGCGTCCTGCGCGAGCGTAAGTCTTGATATGGCGACGAGCCGTCATAGTAGATGTGACATGGGTCCGTGCGGCTGAAATGTCAAGCCGAGCGAAATCGCAAGCACTACAGGGCTTAGGCCGTCAAACCTTCACTTGATCGGCAGCGCAAGACCATGGAAAGTATTTGCGCTCGCGTCGTCTGTTGCGAGCCATGGCAAACAAACCAAAGAGGAACGCCCCCTCATGTTGCGCGAGTGGTTCGCCGAATACGCTCAGGACCGGTTTCTCCGTAAGGGCTACGACATCATTCGCTACAGCAGTCGTATCGCCAGCCTGACTTTCTTCATCACGGCACTCGGCATCGTCAGCTACGTTACGTTCATCGCCGACTGATTCGTCGACCAACCGGAGGCCCCATGCCCGTCACCCTTTGGCGCCGCGCCGTCACGCTTGCCCTCATGGGGTCCGCTCTCCTGGGCACGCTATCCGCCTGGGCGCAGACCGACGACTGGCCCAAGCAGCCGATCAAGTTCATCGTGCCCTTCCCGCCCGGCGGCACGGTCGACCCGGTGGCGCGCATCGTGCAGAAGCAGATCGTCGAGGCGACAGGCTGGAACATCATCGTCGACAACCGCCCCGGCGCCGGCGGCTCGATCGGCACCGCCGCGGCCGCCAAGTCGCCGCCGGACGGCTATACCTGGGTGTTCGTGTTCGACACGCACGCCGTCAATCCCAGCCTGCTGCCAAACATGCCGTTCGACACGATGAAGGACCTGGCGCCGGTGATGCTGGTCGGCACATCACCCAACGCCGTGGTCACGCCGCCCGGTCGCCCGTACAAAAACTTCAGCGAGGTCGTCGCTGCCGCAAAAGCCAAACCGGACACGATCACCTACGGGTCGATCGGCAACGGCAGCCTGGGTCATCTCACCATGACCCTGGTACAGCAGGCCGGCGGCTTCAACGTCGTGCACGTGCCCTACAAGGGCGGCGGTCCGATGACCCAGGACGTCGTTGCCGGCCAGATCGATCTCGCAATCGGCACCGTGGCCCTGCTGGTGCCGCAGATCAAAGGCGGCAAGGTGCGGGCGCTCGCCGTCACCGGAGACAAGCGCTCGGCGGTGCTGCCCGACGTGCCGTCCCTCGCCGAGCAGGGCTTCCCGAATTTCTCGGCACTGGCGTGGTGGGGCGTGCTGGCGCCGACCGGAACACCCAAGGCGATCCAGGAGCGCATGCACGCCGAACTGAAAAAGGCGCTGGCGCATCCCGAGGTGCGCAAGCAGCTGGGCGAACAGCTCGGCATGGACCTGGTGGCCAGCTCACCGGAGCAGTTCAACACCTTCCTGACCGAGCAGGTGGCACGCTGGGGCAAGGTGGTGAAGGACAACAACATCAAGGCCGACTGATCGGTTCCGCCATCGTCCCGGGCGCGGCGAAGGACCGTGGGATGGTGCGGCCAGTCTCCTTTCGCGGGAGATCCCTCGCTGCGCTCGGGATGACAGCAGTGGCGCGACAAGACGGAGGGCGCGCGTGACCACGAAGCTCGCGATTCTTGACGACTATCAGAACCTCGCCCTGAGCTACGCCGACTGGGACAAGGTCCGTGCGCGCGATGTGGCGATCACGGTGTTCAACCAGCCGCTCGGCACGCTCGACCAGGCGGCGGCGACGCTGGCGCCGTTCGACGCCGTTCTGCTGATGCGGGAGCGGCAGCCGATGCCCAAGGCGTTGATCGATCGGCTGCCGAACCTGAAATTCATGATCCTGACCGGCGCCCGCGCGCCCAGCCTCGACCTTGCCGCGTGCACGGCGCGCGGCATCCCGGTCAGCAATACCAGCACCGGTCCCAATCAGTCCGCGACCTCGGAGCTGGCGTGGGCGCTGCTGATGGACGCGGCGCGGCGCGTCACCCGGGCAGACCGGCTGGTGCGTGCCGGCGGCTGGCACGGTGGCCTGGAGATGGGCCTGATCCTGGCCGGCAGGAGGCTGGGCCTGCTCGGGCTGGGCAAGCTCGGCGCCAAGATGGCGCACTATGCCAGGGCCTTCGACATGGAGGTCGTGGCGTGGAGCGCGAACCTCACGCCCGAGAAAGCCAAGGACGCCGGCGCCCAGCTGGTCGCGAAGGACGAACTGCTGGCGACGTCCGACATCGTCTCGATCCATCTCGTGCTGGGCGAGCGCACACGCGGACTGATCGGCCGTCCCGAGCTCGCCCGCATGAAGAAGGGCGCCGTGCTGATCAACAGCTCGCGCGGTCCGATCGTCGACGAGGCAGCCCTGATCGATGCTCTGCGGACCCAGCATCTCGGCGCCGCCGGCCTTGATGTCTATGACATCGAGCCGCTGCCGGCAGGCCATCCACTGACCACCCTCGACAACGTCGTGCTGACGCCGCACCTGGGCTACGTCTCGGAGGCGACCTTCCGCGCCTTCTATCAGGACAGCGTCACGAACCTCCTCGCCTGGCTCGACGGCCAGCCGGTTCGCGTGATCAATCCCGAGGCGATCCAGGGGCGCTGAACGCGTCTCTGTCCTCCCGAGCTGCGCTCGGGAGGACAACAAGGTCTCAGTCCTTTTCCGCCGAGACCAGCGGATAGACGATTCCGGCAAGAGCCGCGCCGATGACGGGCGCAACCCAGAACAGCCACAGCTGCTGCAGCGCCCAGCCGCCGACGAACACGGCCGGGCCGGTGCTGCGCGCCGGGTTCACCGAGGTGTTCGTGACCGGAATGCTGATCAGATGGATCAGCGTCAGTCCCAGCCCGATGGCGATGGGCGCGAAACCGACGGGTGCCCGCTTGTCGGTGGCGCCCAGGATGATGAACAGGAACATGAAGGTCATCACGATCTCGCTGACCAGCCCCGAGAGCAGCGAGTACTTGCCGGGGGAATGGTCAGCGTAACCGTTCGACGCCAGGCCGCCGGCGAGGTCGAACCCGGCCTTGCCGCTGGCGATCAGGTAGAGAGCGCCGGCACCGATGATGCCGCCGATCACCTGGGCGATGATGTAGGGAATGACCTCGCCCATCGGGAAACGCCGCGCGGCGGCGAGGCCCACTGTCACGGCCGGATTGAGATGGCAGCCCGACACATGGCCGATGGCGTACGCCATGGTCAGGACCGTGAGGCCGAAGGCCAGGGAGACCCCGGCCAGCCCGATGCCGACTTCAGGGAAGGCAGCCGCCAGAACGGCGCTGCCGCAGCCGCCCAACACCAGCCAGAACGTGCCGAAGACTTCCGCTACGCATCGATTCGCCAGGGACATGACGATCTCCTACTCAGACGCTCAGCGGCGTGGTCGCGGCGGTGGCGGTCAGCTCCCTTGGAAATAGTACGTAAAGACGCCGGACTTGCCGCCAACATCGATCTGGTTGAACTGCCGCCGTACATAACCCTGCCCGCATTGCACTTCGGCAATACGGAAGGCTTTCTCGCTGACGCACATCGGGAAGCTGCCCGACCAGTGCGAGCTCGATGACTCCGCGTACACGTAATAGTAGCGATTGGCCAGCGGGCCATTCCACAGCGTGATGCACTGTGACGGGTTGAGTTCATACCAACCCTGCGAAAGGAAGACGTTCTTGCCGTCCTGCTGTTGTCCGGTGGCGGCCGCCTTGGCGACCATGATCACCTTGCTGCTCTGATTGCAGGCCCGGATGGATGTCACATCGCTGAACTGGCCCCCTTGCGCGTGTGCAGCGGGCGCCAGCGACAGCGCCACGATTGCCATTCCCAGCACCGCACCCCAACGCATTGCGATCTCCCCCACAGACACGGCTCCGACAAGAGTTTAACCTTGCCTTGATAGCGCCTCAAGCAATGTCACGCGAAACAGCTTTGATGGCTACACATGCCGTTGGCACGGTACGCGCCGGAAACCGGCAGCAAATCGCTTGCGCGCCGCTGCGATATCAGGCGGACGCCCGGTCCCGCGTTGCCGTGACCCCGTCCTTCAAGCGGGTGGCGATACGCTCCACGCCCTGATCGAAGGAGAAACGGGTCCGCACGATCTCGCCGCCGCGCGCCGCCAGCCGGGCGCGACGGGCGGGATCGCGAATCACCGATTCCAGCGCCGCCGCGAGGGCGGCCGCATCGGCGGGCGGCACCAGCAGGCCGCTGTCGCCGTCATCGATCAGCTCGGGAATCGCCGACACCCGGGTGGCGACGCAGGCCAGGCCGGCAAACTGGGCCTCCATCAGCACGTTGGGCAGGCCATCGCGATCGCCATCGCCGGCGACCTTGCTGGCCAGCACGAAAACGTCGGCGCGCGCGTAGGCGTCGAACACGAAGGCCTGCTCCCGGGCGCCATGCCAAATGCACCGCTCGGCCAGACCCAGTTGCGCCGCCCGGGCCTTGAGTTTCGCTCCCAGGGGCCCGCCGCCGACATGCTCGAAGCGCCAGTGCAGGTCCTTGGGCAGCACCGCGAGCGCTTCCAGGACGTCATCCAGGCCCTTCTTTTCCACGCGCCGGCCGACTGACAGGATGATGACCGGATCGCTCGCATCGCGCCCGTCGCGCATCGGTCGCGTGGCCGGCGCCGGCGGCAGGCGCGACAGATCGAGCCCGTGATAGACCAGGGTCACCGTCTGCTGAGTCGGTGCCAGCGCTGCCAGCCGATCACGCCCGGCAGCCGTGCACGTCACCAGCCAGCGGCAATCGGCCAGCTTCTCGGCGATCTCCCAGCTCGGGGTCGTCCAGATATCCTTGGCGTGCGCCGAACCGCTCCACGGCAGGCCACGGATCATCGCCGTGTAGCGCACCACCGACGCCGGCGTGTGAAGGAAGTGAACATGCAGCCAGCGCACGCTGGCCGGCAGCTCACGCGCCAGCACCAGGGCCTGGCCCCAGCGACGGCCGCGGTTGGGTGTCGGATCACGCCGCCAGTCCCGCAGCCACTGCGCGCGGGCAGCGCGATACCCCGGCAGGCGCCGCGCCGCCCACCAGCCGCGCAGCACGCGCAGGGGCTCCTGGTAGAGATACTCGGGCAGATACGAGACCGCGGCGCGGATGCGCTCGTGGACCGGATGGTGCCGGGTATCCGTCGGGTGGCGCAGCGACACCAGCAGGAGCCTCAGGCCACGCCGCTCGAGGCCCTCGATCTCCTGGGCAATGAAGGTCTCCGACAGTCGCGGATAGCCCTTCAGCACGACAGCCAGGGACGGAGGTCCATCCATCCCCTTCAAGCCGCCGCACGCGGACGACGCCGGAACCGCCCGCTCGCTCACGCCACGCCGCGTTGGCGTTCCTGGATCTCGTACGGCACCGGCTCCATCGATGTTCCGGTGATCACGCCATCATCGGGCGCAACGACCGAAACCGGGCGCAGCAGGGGCCGCTTGAGATGCTTGGCCACCAGCTTGCCGACATTGGGCAGGCCGTCGAGCAGGCCGGGAATGATGGCGTCCGACGGCAACCCTTGCTGAGGCAGCTGGCGCAACGCCGTGGCCATGGTCGCCGGATCGCGCCGGCCGTCGTCGGCCAGCATTTCCAGAAGCTTCTGCTGGCGCGCGCTCTGGGCGCGGATGAACTGCTCCAGCCGCGGGCGGGTGCGCGGCACGATCAGCGCTTTCTTGTCGAAACTCAGGATCTCGCAGAACGTGTTGTAGCCGCCCATCGCCACCACGCCGGCGGCGCAGGCCATCAGCGCGCCGAGATTGGTCTCGAAGGTCATCGTGCGGATGCCCGACAGGCGCGCCGCGCGCTGGCG
>DATEIF010000338.1:0-2750 GCA_035279205.1 Vineibacter sp. | reverse complement strand
CGAGACACCATCATCGATCATATCGCCCGTGCGGTCTCGCTTATCGGCGTCTCGGCACCGACCTTCTGGCTGGCCTTCATCGCGCTCGCGGTATTCTACGGTTGGCTGAACTGGGCGCCGGGTCCGGGGCGGCTCGATCCGGTCTCGTTTCCGCCTGACCGCATCACCGGATTGCTGCTGATCGACACCGCGCTGCAGGGCGACTGGGAGACGTTTCATGACGCTGCGGCGCATCTGGTGCTGCCGTCCGTCGTGCTCGCCGCCGCCACCCTGGGCCTGATCACCCGCACCACGCGGGCCGCCATGCTCGAGGCGCTGTCGCAGGACTATGTGCGCGTGGCGAAGGCAAAGGGCCTGCGCGGGCGGCTGATTGTCGTGGGCCATGCCTTGCCCAACGCGATGCTGCCGGTGGTGACGCTCGGCGGTCTCGCCTACGCCAACCTGCTGGCCGGCGCGGTGATGACAGAGACCGTGTTCTCCTGGCCGGGCCTGGGCCGCTACACCTTCCGCAGCGCCGTGACCGTCGACTTCCCGGCCATCATGGCCGTCACGGCCATCGTCGCAGCAATCTTCGTTCTGGTGAACTTCCTGGTCGACATGTCCTACGCCCTGCTTGATCCGCGCGTGGTGAAGAAATGAGCGACATCGCTCTGCCCGCGATCGCCTCTGCGCGCACCCGATGGCTGCGCCGCTACGGACTGGCGTCGTTCGGCGCGGCGATCATCCTGGCCTGGGTCCTCGCGGCGATCTTCGCACCATGGATTACCCGATACGATCCGAACTTCGTCGATGTGGCGATGCGCCTGCGGCCGCCGTCGGCCAGCAACTGGCTTGGCACGGATGCGCTAGGGCGCGACGTGGCGACACGTGTCATCCATGGCGCCCGCGTGTCGCTCACCGTCGGCATGGTGGTGGTGCTGGTGGGGGCGCTGTTCGGCACGCTGCTCGGCGCCGCCGCGGCCTATGCGCGAGGTTGGGCGGAAGAAGGCTTGATGCGGCTGACCGACCTGGTCTTCTGCTTCCCGCCGATCATCCTGGCGATGGCGATCGCTGCCGCGCTTGGAATCGGCACGGTCAACACCGTCATCGCGATGCTGGTGGTTTGGTGGCCGAAATTCGCCCGGCTTTCCCGCAGCCTGGTGATCTCGCAGCGCTCCATGGAGTACGTGGAGGCGGCCCAGTCCATCGGCTTTGGCCCGGCCCACATCCTGCTGCGCCAGATCATCCCCAACGCCGTCGGGCCGCTCGTCGTGCTGGTCACCCTCGACCTCGGCAATGCCATCCTGGTGTTTGCCGGACTGTCCTTTCTCGGCTTGGGCACGGTGCCGCCGACACCGGAATGGGGTTCGATGGTGGGCGAAGGGCGTGAGCTGGTGCAGCAATGGTGGGTGGCTACCTTTCCGGGGCTGGCCATCCTGACGGTGGTGATGGCCTTCAACTTCATGGGCGATGGCTTTCGCGATTGGCTCGATCCACATGCCAAGCGCCGCTGAGCCGTTGCTGCAGGTGCGCGATCTGCGCACCTGGTTCCTGACGGATTCCGGTCCCGTCCGCGCGGTGGACGGCGTCAGTTTCGACGTGCATGCCGGCGAGACCCTGGGCGTGGTGGGAGAATCCGGTTCCGGCAAAAGCGTCTGTGCCAAGTCGATCATGCGCCTGCTCGACGAGCCGGCGCGAATCGTCGGCGGCTCGATCCTGTTCAAGGGCCGTGATCTCGCGCATCTCGACGACGAAGGAATTCGCGCGGTGCGCGGTCGCGAGATCGCCATGGTGTTCCAGGACCCCATGACGTCGCTGAATCCGGTCCTGCGTATTGCGCGACAGCTCATCGAGGCGATGACGGCGCACGGCCGCTTCACCGTGGCGGCGGCGCGCAGCCGCGCCATCGATCTGCTGCGGCGCATGGGCGTGGCCTCGGCCGACCGCACGGTGAACTCGTTTCCGCATCAATTCTCCGGTGGCATGCGCCAGCGCGTGATGCTGGCCATGGGCTTCTCCAACGAGCCGTCGCTGCTCATCGCCGACGAGCCGACCACGGCGCTCGACGTGACCATCCAGGCACAGATCCTGGACCTGCTGCGCGGGCTGAACCGCGACCTTGGCACCGCTGTCATCCTGATCAGCCACGACCTCGGCGTAATCGCCAACATCTGCTCGCGCGTGCTTGTGATGTATGCGGGCGAGGTGGTCGAGGAAGGTGCGCCTGAGGAACTGCTGACCGATCCGCGCCATCCTTACACGTGGGCGCTGCTGCATGCCGCGCCGCGGATCGATGCGCAGACCGAGGATCGCCGGCTGATCACCATCGAAGGCCAGCCGCCGGATCCGCGCGCCTGGCCATCCGGTTGTCGCTTTCGTGCGCGCTGCCCTTTTGCCGTCGAGAAATGCGCGGAACATCCCGAGCTGTTGCCGGTGGCAGCCAGCCGCGCCGCGCGGTGCTGGGTGACGCAGGAGGGCGGCTCGCTGCATACCCCCGAACGCGCCCGACCGGGGGTTGCCGCGTCCGTCGATCCACCACCAGCGACGCCGATTCTCGAGGTCTCGGGCCTGCTGAAGCATTTTCCGATGGCGAAGGAGACCTTCTTCGCGCCCCAGCGCGTCCTGCGCGCCGTCGATGGCGTCGACCTGCAGATCGTTGCCGGCGAAACCGTCGGATTGGTGGGTGAATCGGGTTGCGGCAAGTCGACGTTGGCGCGGCTGGTCACGCGGCTGCACGAACCGACTGGTGGCAAGATCATCTTTGCCGGCAC
>DATEIF010000337.1:0-10634 GCA_035279205.1 Vineibacter sp. | reverse complement strand
CAATGAGGCGGGCCATTGCCGCTCCAGCGATAACCGAAGCCCGGGTAGTTCTCGATGCATTCGAACGTGTCGTCCAGATCGCGGAACTTCTGGCGGATACGCTTGACGAAGGAGCGGACATTGGCACGGTATCCCTCGCTGCCGAACCCGGCGGCGAAGCCGGGGCCGCGCACGGCGTTGTAGAGATCGCGATAGCGCACGTCCTGGCCGGCGTTGCGCGCCAGATGCTCGACGACGGCGAACTCGGCGACGGTGAGATCGACCTGGCGTCCCTTCCACACGGCGCGGCACGAGGTCGGGTTCAGCTCCAGATGGCCGATGGTCACCGGCTCGCTTTCGGCCACGTCACCGACGACGCCGCCGGCGCCATCGCGCGTGCGCGCGAGGATCATCTCGATCCGCTTCTGGATGATGGTGAACGTGCGCGACTTGTCGATGAAATCGACGGCGCCATCGGCCAGCGCCGTCTCCTCATAGAAGGGCTCGCCCAGGACCGTGAGAAAGACCACCGGGACGTCGATCTCCGACTGGCGCATCTTGCGCAGCAGCTCGATGCCGCTCATGACCGGCATCTTCCAGTCGAGCAGCGCCAACGTAGCCGAGCGGTCGACCTTCAGATGCTCGAGCGCGACACGGCTGTCGCCGAAGGCAAGCACGTCAAGACCGGCATCTTTCAGGTTGTTGCGCAGCGCTTCGCGAAACATGTCGTCGTCGTCGACGAGAATGACACGCAAAGCGCCGGATTCGCGTGCCTGGTTAGCCGGTCTTACCATTGTGCCCCAGCCGATCCAGGCAGCCGCGCTCACCCATCGTCTCGCGCCCGCTGCCGCCGAACTGATAGGTGAGGACCTTCTGCGCGCCGGTCCTCATGTCGGTGAACAGGAACAGATCCAGCGTGCAGGCCTGGTCCTGGTAGGTCCAGACGTTCGCCGATGGCGTCTTGCGAATGTTGGCCGGCCGGCCGAACCGGCGCGTCACGTCATCTTCGCTGAGGCCTGCCAGCGACGGCGCCTGCTGCGGCATCGGGGCCGTCGCCTCCTGGGATTCGGGCGTCCTGACCGTGCCGTTGGTAGCCTTGTTGGGACTGGTCGGCCCCTCGCTGACCGAGAACGATACCTCCGTGGCGGCAGCCTGGGCGGTCGGCACCGGCTTGGGTGGCACCGGCCGGGGCACGGGCTTGGGCGCGACAGCGACAGGAGGCGGTGGTGGCGGCGGTTCGGGGTGACTGCAGGCTGCGGCGCCCAACATCAGCGAGGCGGCGAAACAGCCACCGAACAGCTTCCGGTAGACGTTAATTATCTTGGTCATGACCTGCCTCTGCAGCCGACGTCACCGTCCGGGAATGCGCCCCTCGCGCCCCCACGGCGGTTTCAACCGGCGTCGGCGTCAAATTTCACTCAATTGAAAATATCTTTATGAACAGCGGACTAAAGATATCAGATCAAGCCGCTGGAAACGAACCATTTTTTGATCCAAAAAGCGGTGAGCGACCGCACAAAAACAACCACAAAAGCATTCATTGCGGCGTTTTCGTTCACACCGCGGCACGAAGAAGATCGGCCGCCTTTTCGCCGACCATGATGCAGGCGGCGTTGGTGTTGCCCGATGGCATCGTCGGCATGATCGACGCGTCGGCAATCCGCAGGCTACCGATGCCATGAACCTTCAGCTGATCGTCGACCACCGCATTGGGACCGGGCGCCATGCGGCAGGTGCCGATCGGGTGGTAGGCCGTTTCGGAATGGTTGCGGATCCAGTCCAGGATCTGATCGTCGCTGTCGATGGCCGTACCCGGCGAATATTCATCGCCGCGGAATGCGTCCATGGGCGCCGCCGCCACGATGCGGCGCATCATGCGGAAGCCGTCGACCATGGCACGCTGGTCGATGGGATCGGCCAGGAAGTTGAAGCGGATCGCGGGATCGGCGTGCGGGTTGGCCGACTTGATGTGGATCGAGCCCAGGCTCTCCGGCCGCAGCTGATAGCAGGCCACGGTCATGCCCGGGAAGGGCTGCAGCTTGCGGCGCTTGGGATCCTTGATGGCGTAGGGCACCAGATGCATCTGCACATCCGGCGTCTCCAGCTCGGGCCGCGTCTTGAGGAAAGCCAGCAGCGGCGCTGACGGCAGGCTGAAGAAGCCGCCGTTGGTGGTGAGGTACTTCAGCGCCTGTTTGACCAGTCCGAAGCCGCGCGCCATCTCGTTGTAGGAAACGCCCGGCGCCGTCACGCGCCACTGGATGCGGGCATTGATGTGGTCGCGGAAGTTCTCACCGACGGCCGGCAGTTCGTGGCGAACGGCGATGCCGTGCGGCTGCAGCACCTCCGGCCGTCCGATGCCCGATAGCTCGAGGATCTGCGGCGACTTCACGGCACCCGCCGACAGGATGACCTCGCGGCCGGCGCGCACCTCGGTGACCTTGCCATGGTGTTCGTAGACGACGCCGGTGCAGCGCTTGCCGTCGAGCAGCAGCCGCAGGACAGGCGCCTGGGTGATGATCCGCAGGTTGCTGCGTCGCAGCGCCGGCGCCAGATAGCAGTAGGCCGTGCTCATGCGCCGGCCGCGACTGATCGTGGCCTGGGTCTTGACGATGCCTTCCTGGTCGGCGCCGTTGTAGTCGGGGTTGCGCTTGTAGCCGGCGGCGACTGCGGCAGCGAACAGTGCTTCGTAGAGCGGGTTCTGGTCCGGCACTTCCGACACCCGCAGCGGGCCGCTGGTCCCGCGCATGTCGCCGCCGCCGTCCTCATAGGTTTCCATGCGGCGGAAGATCGGCAGCACGTCCTCCCAGCTCCAGCCGCGGTTGCCGAATTGCGCCCACGTGTTGTAGTCGAGCGCCTGGCCGCGCACGAAGACCAGGCCGTTGATGGCGCTGGAACCGCCCAGCAGCTTGCCGCGCGGCACCGGGATCGCGCGGTTGGCGGTGCCGGGCTCCGGCTCGGAGAAGAAGCGCCAATTGGCAGCCGGGTTGTCGATCAGCAGGCCGAAGCTCACGGGCACGCGTGACCAGACATGACCGACCCGGCCGGCTTCCAGCAGCAGCACGCGCGTGCGGCCATCTTCCGTCAGCCGTGACGCCAGTGCTGCACCGGCGGAACCGCCGCCGATAACGATATAGTCGTACTGGATGTCGGTGCTCATGACGCGCGTCAACTCCGGTCGTGTTGTTTTTGCCCGGGAGCGCGGGCGTCTCGCCCGCTCTCCCAGGCTTATCGTTTCTACTTCTTCGTGACCAACGGGCAATCGCCCTTCTCCATCGGCCGGAAAGCCTGATCGCCGGGGATGGTGGCCACCTGCTTGTAGTAGTCGTACGGCCCCTTCGACTCGGACGGCTTCTTGACCTCGAACAGGTGCATGTCGTGCACCTTGCGGCCGTCGGCGCGGATCACGCTCTTGCCGAAGATCTCGTCGTCGGCCGGTGACGATTTCATCTTCGCCATGACCTTGTCGGCGTCATCGGTGCCGAGTTCCTTGATGGTCTTCAGGTAGAGCTTGGTGGCCGAATAGTAGCCGGCCTGCAGGCTGGTCGGCATCTTGCCGCCCGCCTTGGCGGCGAAACGCTTGGCGAAGGCGCGGGTATTGTCGTTGAGGTCCCAGTAGAACGCTTCCGTCAGTTGCAGTCCCTGGGCCCGCTCCAGGCCGAGGCTGTGGATGTCGCTGATGAAAACCACAAGGCCGGCCAGCTTCTGGCCGCCCTTGACGATGCCGAACTCGGTGGCCTGCTTGATGGCGTTGATGGTGTCGCCGCCGGCGTTGGCCAGCCCGATGATCTGCGCCTTCGAGGCCTGGGCCTGCAGCAGGAAGGATGAGAAGTCCGACGTATTGAGCGGATGGCGCACGCTGCCCAGCACCGTGCCGCCCTGCGCCGTCACGATCGCCGCGACATCGCGCTCCAGCGCATGGCCGAACGCGTAGTCGGCGGTCAGGAAGTACCACGACTTGCCGCCCGACTTCACGACCGCCGAGCCCGTGCCGTTGGCCTGCGCCACGGTGTCATAGACCCACTGCACGGTATAGGCGTTGCACAGTTTGCCGGTGATGTCGGAGGAGGCGGGGTCAATGGCGAGGAAGATCCGCTTCCTGTCGGCCCCCACCCGCGAGCCTGCGATCGACGATGCCGAGCCGCCGGCGCCGAGAATGACATCGACCTTCTCGGAATCGTACCAGCGGCCCGCGATGGTGGCCGCGACGTCGGGCTTGTTCTGAACATCGCCGTTGACCAGCTCGATCTTCTTGCCGGCGACCGTGCCGCCGGCATCGTCGATCGCCATCTGCGTGGCGATCACCGCGCCCGGACCATTGATGTCGGCGTAGAGGCTCGACATGTCGGTCAGGACGCCGATCTTCACCACATCGTCGGTAATCTGCGCCATCGCCGGCGTCATCGCCGTGCCGAGCAGCAGCGCACCCATGCTCAAAACCTTGTGCATTGGAATTCCCTCCGGATCGACGGTGGCCTCAGCGTCCGTCTTGTTGTGGCGCGAAGCCTATGTGATGGTCGCGCACCACGCCAGTACTGCTGCTCGCATGGCTGACTTCCGATCGCGATGAACGCGTGGTTCCCACGGTTGACCATGTCGCCGCGGCTGGCGAGAGTGGGCCGCACGGAGCTTCGGGAGTACGGTCGATGACGGTGGGAGTCGGTGGATCCACGGCGGCGGCGGAACTCGCCGCCCTGCGTTCGATGCGCGGTGATGCGCCGGCCATCGATGTCGCCGAGCGGGCGCAGCGCATCGAGCGGGCGCAGGCGCTGATGCGCGCGGCGAACATCGACGCCATCTGGCTCGACGTGTCGACCAGCCTGACCTACTTCACCGGCCTTCGCCTGCGCCGGTCCGAGCGGTTGCATGGCGCCGTGCTGCCGGCGCGCGGCGATCTGGTTTATCTCTGCCCGGCCTTCGAGGAGGCCAAGCTGCGCACCATGCTGACCCTGGGCGACAAGGTCGTCGTCTGGGAGGAGCACGAGGATCCCACGGCCCTGGTCACTGACACCCTGCGGTCGCTGGGCGTGGCCCGCGGCACGGTCGGGGTCGACGAGGCGACGCAGTTTGCCGCCTTCGACGGGCTTCGCCGCGCCGGCAACTCCTACGAGTTCGTCAACGCGGCCCGCATCACCGGTGCCTGTCGCTCGGCCAAGTCGGCGCGCGAGCTTGCGCTGATGCAGACTGCCAAGAACATCACCCTGCAGGCGCACAAGGCGGTCGCCCGCATCCTGCACGAGGGGATCACGACCACTGAGGTGCAGGCGTTTCTGGTTGCCGCCCATCGCGCACTGGGCGCCGAAGGTGACCCGCCGTTCAACATCGTGCTGTTCGGCGAGGCGACTGCGTACCCGCACGGTGTGCCCTATCCGCAGACCCTGAAGACGGGCGACATGGTGCTGATCGATGTCGGCGCACCGATCGACGGCTACTCGTCCGACATCACGCGCTCCTATGTGTTCGGTGATCCCAGCCCGCGCCAGCGCCAGGTCTGGAACCTCGAGAAAGCTGCGCAGGCCGCCGGCTTTGCCGCCGCCCGTCTGGGCGCGCCCTGCGAGGCCGTTGACGCGGCGGCGCGCGCCGTCATCGAAGCCGGCGGGTTCGGCCCGGGCTACGCGACGCCCGGGCTGCCGCATCGCACCGGCCATGGCATCGGGCTCGACGTGCACGAGGGGCCCTACCTGGTGAAAGGCGACAAGACCCCGCTGGCACCGGGCATGACGTTCTCAAATGAGCCGACGATCTGCATCTACGGCGAATTCGGCGTGCGCCTGGAGGATCATTTCTACATGACCGAGCAGGGCCCGCGCTGGTTCACCCAGCCGGCCCACAGCGTCGATGACCCGTTTGGGTACGAGGCGTGATGAGGAACCCGTTCGGAAGATGGGCGCCGATTTGATTCCCAGAAAGATCGGGCTTGAGGGCGATCAACCGTGCCAGAACGGCTGGAGGTACGGCGCCCAGGCCGGCGGCGGCTGACGGATCGAGGGCAGGTTCTCATCGACATTGGACAGCGTGGCAGCCACTGAATCACACCAGGTGCCGGCCGCCGTGTCGATCGCATGGCTGTCGACCGGCGCCGCGCGCCACGTATCCCAGGCCGATACCTCCTGCTTGCCGAGCGAGAGCAGGTCGCGCACCAGATCGACCCGCATGAACCAGGGTCCGGTCGCCGTGCCATGGCCGTATGACGCGGCATCCACCAGTCCGGCGCGATAGCGCTGCCAGGCATCGCCGGCGACGATGAACTGATCTTCGGGAAGGTCGATCGGGTCGAAGCGGATCGAGAGGTGGGCGCGGTGCACGTCATCCAGTTGTGCATCGGCTTTGGCCCATCGGCCATCCTGGGCGTGCCAATACTCGCAAATCCAGTGGTCTTCGTTGTGGCCGGCCTTGAAGTACCGGGCATAGCCGCAACGGACCCGGGCCGGCACTGCCTTCTGGCGGAGAAACGCACAGAGCATCAGCGCATAGTCGCGGCATGTGCCTACCGCCCGCCAGCGAGCCGGGCGTGCCTGGGAGAATGGACTGGCCTGGAGCGACAGGATCGCATCCAGCCTCTGTGCGACCGGCAGCGTCTCGCGCGACATCGCGACGTCATCTGGCGTAAGAGCGTACAAATGCAGCCAGCCGCTATGAATGAGGAGCCCGCGCACGACGTCGGCCAGCGCGCCGACATCGTCCGGCAATGCGTCGATGGCGGCGGCATGCCGGCCGGGATCGGAAAAGACGCCGTGCGCTCGGTAGAATGTCAGCGCGGGGAGGGCATTCATCGTTTCCATCTGGATTGGGTACGTGCCCGGCTCCGTGTTTGGATACCAGGGAGCGAACCAGCGCACCACAATCGCGGCGCCGCCGACGCGGCGCAAGAATTCTCGGGGTGGCGTGCAGTTTTTTCGTTCTCGCTATGGAGAGTCGCTCGTTGTGTGCGACGTGTCTCGTGTCTATGGAGGCTGAGAACAGTAGACGGGGAGACATGTTATGGGTCGCACGCACCTGTTCAGCAAATCTCTCTTCCAGTCTTCCGCCCCTTTCTCGCATATCGTCTTGGGACCTGGCATTGGCTGCGTATCCGGGATCATCGGCCAACGGCCCGACAACGGCACACTCGTTTCTGAAGATGTCGCAGCGCAAGCGGACAGGATGTTCGACAATCTCGAGATTGCCCTCGGCGAGGCGAGTCTCACATTGGCGGATTTGCTGGCAACGCATGTGTATCTCGTTGACTATGCCGACTTCGAGGTCATCAACAACGTCTACCGAAAGCGGCTGGCGGAGCCTTTTCCCGCTCGCACGACGCTTCAAGTCGCCGGCTTGCCGCTGGGGGCACGCGTTCAGATTGATGCGACAGTCGACGCTTCGAACATCGTGTGAGTGCGTCTAGAACAATGCATGGACTGGCTACTGGTGTTTCGGTCGCGCGGGGTCTTCGGCTCGGCCGTTGCGTGGCGGTGGCAACGAGAGTCTGTGCGTGAGCTCCCGCGGCATGCCACAATCGGTCGTCAGAAATTGGAGGGAGAATTTAGACAGATGACCGAACTCACCCCTGAACTGCGCGATGTCCTGGCGCGCGTCGGCACGTCGACCCTGACCGGCGTATTGAACCGGCGCGGGCTGCGCAGCATGACCCTGTATGACGTCTGGCCGATCCGGCCCGACACGCCGCGCATGGTCGGGCTGGCGTTCACCATGCGCTTCATTCCCTCGCGCGAGGACAAGGACGGCCCGACCTCGACCAACCGCAGCATGGTGCAGCCGCAGGCGATGGAGGAGTGCCCGCCGGGCCATGTGCTGATGGTCGATTCGCGCGGCGACTCGCGTGCCGCATCGGCTGGCGACCTCTATGTCGGCCGGCTCAAGGCGCGGGGTTGCTCCGGCATCGTCACCGACGGCGGTCTGCGCGACACCGACGGCATCGCCAAGACCGGGCTGCCGGCCTATTGCCGCCGCCCATCGTCGCCGCCGAGCCCGATCATCCACCGGCCGATCGATCTCAACCTGCCGATCGCCTGCGGTGGCGTGGCGGTCTATCCCGGCGACGTCATCGTCGGCGACCGTGACGCGGTGGTGGTGATCCCGCCGGATATCGTGGTTGCCGTCGCCGAGGAAGCGCTGGCGAACTACGAGTACGAGGAGTTCGCCGAGGCCGAGGTGGCGCGCGGCCGGTCGCTGAAGGGCCTGTTCCCGGTCGCCGGCGACGAGGCGAAGCGCGACTACGAAGTGTGGAAGAAGGCGCGCGGCGGCAAGGCGTAGTCGCTGTTTCGTTAGCCCGTTCTTAAAGACACTGGGGCGCGCCACGCCGTGGCGCGTCGGCGCGCAGCGCCGACATCATGACGCGCCCCAGTGGCGCGTCCCCAGCGACTGTTCCAAGGCATTGACTGATTCCGGTATCCGTCTGCGCGCCTGTCGTCAGAGCGCAAGCCTGCGCGTGTTCAAATTAGTAATAGTACGAATCATTCTTGCCAGATATGTTCAATACATACTAATGTCCGCGCCGTCGTCGAAGACAATGCGGAGAACGACCATGGCTGTGGCCAGCGCCGAGACTGCCCGGCGCGAGCAAACCATCACCGTCGCCGGCTGCAGGATCCATCTGTTGCGCAGCGGCAAGGGCGCGCCCTTGCTGTACCTCCATGGTGCCGGGGGCGGTGGCAAGTGGCTGCCGTTCATGGAGCAGCTGGCCGGCAGCTATGAGATCATCGCGCCCGAGCATCCGGGCTATGGCCGGAGCGACACGCCCGACTGGTTCGATAACATCCACGATGTGGCGTACTTCTACCTCGACCTGCTGAAGGCGCTGGACCTCGATGGCGTACACCTGGTCGGCTCCTCGCTGGGCGGGTGGCTCGCCTGCGAGATGGCGGTGCGCAGCACGGCCCGGTTGGCGAGCCTGACGCTGATCGGCTCGGCCGGCCTGCACCTCAAGGGTGTGCCGCGGCCCGACACCTTCATGTGGACCCCGGAGGAGGCGGTGCGTGGTCTGTTCCATGACCAGGCCCTGGCCGAGAAGATGCTGACGGCACCGGTCTCCGATGACGAGCTCGAATGGCAGATGAAGAACCGGTTCGCCACGGCCCGGCTGGCCTGGGCGCCGCGGTTCTACGATCCGCATCTGCACAAATGGCTGCACCGCATCGACGTGCCGACGGCCGTGTTCTGGGGCGCGCAGGACCAGCTGATCCCGCCGGTCTATGCCGAGCGGTTCGGCGAGCTGATACCGGGCGCCACGGTGCGCACGTTCGAGGCCTGCGGACACCTGCCGCAGGTCGAGCAGCCGCAAGCTTTTGTCGCGGCATTCACCGCGTTCGTCGGAGGGGCAGCGTAATGCGTTTCTTCTTCTTCCACCTGATGCCCTACGCGCCGCTCGACCTCGACTATGACAAGACGCACAAGTCGGCCTGGGTGACGCTGCCCAACAGCTACTATGACGCCAAGCTCGGCGCCGATCTCTACAACCGCTACCTCGACGAGCTGGAATATGCCGACGAACTCGGCTTCGAGGGCATCAGCGTCAACGAGCATCACCAGACCGCCTATGGCCTGATGCCGGCGCCGAATATTTTCGCCGGCATGCTGGCCCGGCGTGTCAAGCAGGCCAAGATCTGCATCCTGGGCCGCGCCCTGCCGGTGCTGTCCAATCCGCTGTCGATTGCCGAGGAATTCGCGGTTCTCGACAACGTCACCAAGGGCCGCATCATCACCGGCTTCGTGCGCGGCATCGGCGCCGAGTACCATTCGATGGCGGTGAACCCGGCGGAGAGCCATGCCCGGTTCCACGAGGCGCACGACCTGATCGTGCAGGCCTGGACCCGGCCGGGGCCGTTCGCCTACGAGGGCAAGTATTATCACTTCCCGTACGTGAACATCTGGCCGCGACCCTACCAGACGCCGCATCCGCCGATCTGGGTGCCCTCGCAGGGCTCGCGCGAGACCATCCAGTTCGCTGCCGCGCGCGAGCACAAGTATGTCTACCTGCAGACCGCCACGCCGGCGGAGATGCTGTTCAAGTACATGCGCGCCTATCGCGAGGAGGCGTTGCGCCAGAACTACGAGGCGAGCGCCGATCAGCTCGGCTGGTCGGTCAAGATCTATGTCGCCGAGACCGACGAGATCGCCAGGCGCGAGGCCAAGCCGCACATCGAGGCCTTCGTGAACAAGTTCCTGCGCATGCCGGTGGAGATGCTGCTGCCGCCCGGCTACAGCTCGATCGAATCGATGAAGGGCGTGATGGCCGCCAAGAAGACGATCACCGGCGGCGCGCGCACCATCGATCAGCTGCTGGAGCAGGGCACCTTCATCTGCGGCAGCCCGGCCACGGTGCGCGCCAAGCTGGAGGAGTACCAGCACAAGGGCGGCTTCAACATCGTGATGGCGGGCCTGCATTTCGGCACGCTGCCGGCCGAGCTGACCCGCAAGAACATGGAGATCTTCGCCCGCGAGGTGATGCCGCACCTGAAGGACCGCGTGCCGGAAGGCTACCGGCCGATCGCGGCAGAGTAGAGGACCTCTCCCCGGTGGGGCTACCGGATTCACACATCGTCATTGGAGATGCTTAGTGACGAGTTCGGCGCCGCGTTTCATGGCGTGGAACTCGAGCCATCCCTGGAGCATGACGACGGGCCCCGGCTTGCCGTAATAGCCAGTCCAACCCCCGAGGC
>DATEIF010000336.1:0-11193 GCA_035279205.1 Vineibacter sp. | reverse complement strand
GATCGATCTGATCCGCGACCATAGCGGCGCGCGCCGCGTGTTCTATGTCGTGGAGATTTCTGAACCGGCCCGCCAGCACGCGTTGCGCCATGACGCAACGCTTGAGCCCGTGGGCCGACTTGGCGTGGTGGGCATCGGGCCGCTGAATGACACCGCCGTACCGGAACCGGTCGAGGCCGACCCTGCACGCCAGGTCGCTGCACTGCTCTACACGTCGGGGACCACGGGCAATCCTAAGGGCGTGATGCTGACTCACGCCAACATTCTCTTCAATGCCCGCGTCTCGAGCGTCGTGCGTCAGCCAAAGCCGGCGGACAAGATCTACGGCGTGCTGCCGATGTCACATATCGTCGGGTTTTCCATCATCCTCATATCGTCCCTGATGGCGGGCTGCACCGTGCACCTCGTGCCGCGCTACGATCCGGCGGCCTTGGCCGACGCCCTTGCCAAGGGCCGTGTGACAATGTTGTTCGGCGTGCCCGCGACGTACCAGCGGCTGCTGGAGTACAAGAACGTGGCCGGGCTGAAGGCGCTGCCGCGCGGCGAACTGCAGAGGCTCTTCGTGGCGGGTGCTCCGCTTGATCTGACGTTGAAGCGCCAGGTCGAAGCCGAGTTCGGTGTGCCGCTGCTGAACGCGTTCGGCATCACGGAGTGTGCCCCGGGAATATCGGGGGTTCGATATGATGCGCTGCGCCAGGATGAGTCAGTCGGCACGATCCTGCCAGGTCTCGAGACTCGGCTGGTCGGGCGCGATGGCCAGCCGGTGGCGCCGGGCGAGGTCGGCGAACTGCACGTGCGCGGGCCCAACGTGATGCGCGGCTACTACCGGGCGCCGGAGGCGACTGCCGCCGCGATCGACCCCGAAGGCTGGTTCAACACGGGCGACCTGGCGCGGTTCGAAGGTGATGCACTGTTCATCGTCGGGCGCACCAAGGAGCTGATCATCCGGTCCGGCTTCAACGTCTATCCGGCCGAGGTTGAGGCCGTCCTGAACGCACACCCCGGCGTCGTTCAGTCGGCGGTGGTTGGACGCACCGTGTCGGGCAACGAGGAAGTCGTTGCTTTCGTCCAATTGCTGCCGGGATCGGACGTCACGCCAAGCGACCTGATGGACCATGCTTGCGGCCAACTGACAGCCTACAAGCGGCCGGCCGAAATCATCGTCCTCGAAGCGCTGCCGGCAGGCTCGACGGGTAAGATCCTGAAGCACAAGCTGGCGGAGGCGGCGCGCGAGGAGGCGGCGAGGCGCGCACGGTAAATCTCATGAATTTCGCAATGCGACGCGACGCCGGCTGCTGAGGCAGCATGGCATCGTGTCGGGCACCGGCGCGGCGAGCGCTGGTTCTTTATCTTGCTCTCGCCGGAACCTGTTGCCGGCCCTGGCGTTTCCAAGCGCGGGGATGGGGACGATCCAGAGTGCCTTGTCCAGTTCGGAGGCTCATGATGGAGCCCTTGTTGAGGGCTGTTCCTGCGAGTCCGACGTCGGGAAAAACGGGATCGACGGGTTCGAAGTCCAGTGAAGAAACCGGCAACGGTCCGCAGCGGCCACCGACGCTGCTGGTTGTCGAGGATGAGGTCCTTGTCCGCATGCCGGTCGCCGATTATCTGCGGGATTGCGGCTATCGCGTGCTGGAGGCGTCGACCGCCGCCGAGGCGCAGGCTGTCTTCAACGCCAAGGAGCCGATCGAAATCGTGATCTCCGACGTCAACATGCCGGGGGACATGAACGGCTTCGCGCTCGCGAAGTGGATCCGGGAGGAGCATCCGGGGGTCAAGGTGATCCTGACCTCAGGCATCAACAACATGGCCAAGAATGCCGAAGATGTCTGCAGTGATGGCCCGTTTCTCGAGAAACCCTACACCTACGACAACCTCGCCGCACATATCCGGCGATTGTTGAGCAACACCTAGAACGTCGGCGGCGTACAGACCCACAGCACGCGGGCGGTGACCTTGCCTGGATTGCGATAGCTGTGCTTCAGGTCGGAGTGGAAGAAGAAGCAGTCGCCCGTACTGAGGGGGTAGACGACACCGTCGACCGTCAGTTCGAGCTTGCCCTCCAGCACGAAGCCGATTTCCTCGCCGATGTGATCGATGGCACCGTCGGTATGGCCGCCGGGATCGACGCAATGGATATTGGCCTCGATCAGTCCGCTGGGCGCCGCCGCCACCAGGCGCTCGAGCGCGATGCCGGGCCCACGCGCCAGCGGGTCGGTGCGGATGATGGGGCGGTTGTCGGCGCGCACGACCAGCACCGGGGATTTCATCGGCGGGTCAGAGAACAGCGCCGCGATGTTGATGTCGAGAATGCCGACGATCTTGTGCAGCATCGACAGCGACGGCCGCACCTTGTCGTTCTCCAGCTTGGAGATGAAGCTTTCCGAGCAGCCGACCTGGTCGGCGAGCTCGCGCAGCCGCAGCTTCTGAACCAGCCGCGCATGCTTGAGCCGGCTGCCGATCTTGATTTCCGGGCTGGAGGCGGGGGCCTGTCCGTTGGGCGGCGCTGATGCTTTTTTTCTGCCGCCGGCCGTCCGCTTGGCGCGCCGGATCGGGCTGATGCCTGAGGATTCGTCTGCTTTGCGGACCTGCGCGCGCGCCATGGATGCTTCCTAGCTCTGTTGCGTCGTGCGGTCCAGCAGACGTCACGACCTTTATCAACCATAGGTACTGTACCGCAAGAAATGTGACTTGTAGTCAAGCGACTTGACAAGATTTTACGGCTGCGCGCTAAATCGGAAAAGCCCGAAGCAAGGGCGCGCGACGCCGTTGGGAGGAGCACGGGGTTGGTGACGTGCTGAGCATCGAGAAGTTCTCGGCGAGCTACGGTCCTGTCCGGGCGCTGCAGGATATCGATCTGCATGTCGATCGCGGTGAGGCCGTGTGCCTTCTGGGCAGCAATGGCGCCGGCAAATCGACGTTGATCCGGTCGGTGATGGGCATTGGCCCGCGGATCGCGGGCACCGCGCATTTCGAGGGCCGCAATCTGCTGGCGCATGCCGTCGAGGACCGTGTGCGGCTGGGCCTCGCCGTCGTGTTCGAGGGGCGCGGCATCCTGCCGGCGATGTCGGTGCAGGAAAATCTCCTGATGGGTGGCTACTGCCGCCGGCGTGCGGAGATCGCCGAGGCACTGGATCAGGTCGTCACGCTGTTCCCCCTCCTGGCGTCGCGCCGCAACCAGCTGGCCGGCACCTTGAGCGGCGGTGAGCAGCAGATGCTGGCTATTGCCCGCGCGCTGATGTCACGGCCCAGGATGATCATGCTGGACGAACCGTCGATGGGGCTCGCACCCATCGTCGTCGAGCAGGTGTTCGAGGCGATCGCCGAGGTCAACCGCCGCGGCGTCGCCATCCTGCTGGTCGAGCAGAACATGCACATGGCGCTCACGATCGCCAACCGCTTCTACGTGCTGGACCGCGGGACGCTTGTTCTCGAGGGCGCGGTCAGCGACGGCGTCCTGACATCAAAAGCCGGACACGTCCTTCGCGAAGACGAGATCGAGTCCGCCTATATGGGGGAAAAATCATGAAAAGCTGGACGCGCACAGGGTTTCGGATCGCGGTGATCGCATCGGCCGTTCTCTTTGCCGGCGGACCGATGGCGGCATCCGCCCAGCAACGGGTGGTGAAGGTTGCCTATGTCGGTCCCTTGACCGGGCCCAACACGGCGATGGGCATTGGCACGCGCAATTCCATGGATCTTGCGATCCGCGAGGCCAACGCAGCCAACGCGCTGCCGTTCAAGCTCGAGATGCTGTCCGAAAGCGACGATTCCAAGCCGTCGACGGGAGTCGCGGCGATCCAGAAGCTGTGCAACGACCCCGATGTGATCGCGACCTCGGCGCACTGGAACAGCCCGGTCGCGCTGGCGACCATTCCGTATTTCAAGCAGTGCAATCTGCTCAACCTGGTTTCCGGCGCCTCCGTCGATGCGCTGACCCAGCAGGGCGTGCCGGAAATGGCGCGCGTCAGCACGCCGTTCGGCTACCTGCTGCCGCATCTGGCGGAAAACCTGGTCGACAAGCTGAAGTTCAAGACCATCGCCATCGTGAAGTCGCGCGATGCGTTCGGTGACGCGGGCACCGACGGCTTCGTGCCCGAGTACGAGAAACGCGGCGGCAAGATCGTCGCCGTCGAGGGTTACAATGTCGGCGACCGCGACTACACGGCCATCCTGACCAAGATCCGCCAGCTGAAACCGGATGCCGTCTACCTGGCCGGTCTCACGACCGAGGCGGCGCTGGTCGTGCGGCAGATGCGCCAGCTCGGCATGAAGATGGCTTTCGTCGGTCATGCCGGCTGGCAGACCTCGACCTTCATCGAAGCGGCCGGCCCGGCCGGCGAGGGCGCGATCGTCGTGACGTCGCTGCCGTTTCTCGACCGTCTGCCGGACGGTGCGGGCTATGCCAAGCGCTATGCCGCGGCCGGGTTCAAGGAGCCGCACGAAGCGTACGGCCCGTTCGGCTACGCCGCCGGCCAGGTCATTGTCGAGCTGCTGCGCCGCCATGGTCCGGATCGCAAGGCCATCGTGGCCGGCGTGCGCCAGCTGCAGGACGTCAAGACCATCTTCGGCCCGGGGCGGTTCGACGACCGCGGTGAGCTGCAGCCCAAATACGTCGACATGGCCGTGCTCAAGGGCGGCGACTGGGTGCCGCTGCCGAAGTGAGGCCGCTACCGCGAAGAGCGCACATCGATGGACCTTATCCTGCAGCATCTGGTGAATGCGTTGGCGTTGTCGGCGGTCTATGCGCTGGTGGCGATCGGCATCAGCCTGTTCTTCGGCGTCATCGGCATCGTCAACCTGGCGCATGGCGACATTGCGACCGTGGGCGTCTTTGCGTCGCTGGCGGTCTTCCAGTTCCTGCTGTCGGGCGGCGCCATGGACATCACGACCCTGTCCGCCGGCATGGTGATCGCGACGCTTGCGGCATTGGCGGCCGGTCTGGCCGTGGCGGCGATCAGCGGCGTCCTTTTCTATCGGGTCGCGTTCTACCCGCTGCGCGCCGCACCGCCGATCATCGGGCTGCTGTGCTCGGTCGGTGTCGGCTTCATCATCCGCGAGAGCATCCTCAATTTCTATCCGAACGGCCGCAATCCGCAGCCGTTCCCGTCGATCATTCCGCCCGAGCTGATCGAGGTTGGCGGGGTCATCATCCAGTACAAGCACATCTTCGTCATCGGCACGGCGGTGGTGGTGATGTTTGCGTTGGCCTACTGCGTGGAGCGCACGCGGTTTGGTCGCGCCATGCGCAGCATCCTGAACAATCGCGAGGTCGCGCAGTCGTTGGGCGTTTCCACCTTCAAGGTGACGGTGGCGCTGTTCGCGATGGGCTCGGCACTGGCGGGTCTCGCCGGCCTCATGAATGCGCTCTACTACAACCTCGTGCAGTCCGACATGGGCACACTGCTGACGGTGAAGGGGTTCACCGCGGCCGTCATCGGCGGTCTGGGCAACATCTATGGCGCACTCCTGGGTGCCGTGCTGGTCGGGTTGATCGAGGCGGTGACGGCCGGGTTCATCCCCGATGGATCGGCCTACAAGGACGTGGCGGTGTTCGGTGTCCTCATCGCCATTCTGATTGCGCGTCCGAACGGCCTGATGGGCCGTCTCAGCGCCGAGCGTGTGTGAGCGTACGGCATGCCAAGACCCGGCTTCGTCGTATTGTCTATCCTGGCAGGTTTCGCCGTGTTGGCGCTCTTCCTGCGCAAGGCCGAGGGATGGATCCTGGCCACGGTCGTTGCCGCCATTGTTGTCGGTGTGGCGGTGCCGGCCAGCCGGCAGGCGACGCGCCAGGGCCTGGCGATGCTGCAGGGATATCCACGCGCGGCCACTGCCGCCTGTGTGATCGGCGCCATCCTGCTGCCGATCTTCCTGCAGAACGACGGTTACTGGATCCACGTTCTGTCGATCGCGATGATCTTCGCCATTATGGCGATCGGACTGAACGTGCACCTGGGCGAGATCGGTCTGGTCAATCTCGGCTATGCCGGGCTGTTCGCCGTTGGCGCCTATGCATCGACCCTGCTGTCGCAGGCCGGGGCGCCGTTCTGGCTGGCGACCCTGTTTGCCATGGCCGTCTGCTGGACCACGGGCGGCCTGCTCGGCGTCTGCTCGATCCGCACCAGCGGCGACTACTTCGCACTGGTCACCTTGGGCTTCGGTCTGATCGTTCAGCAGCTCATCATCAACCTGACCTGGCTGACGCAGGGCAACAACGGCATCACCAACATCCCCGCGGTGACCGCGTTGGGGCATTCGAGCAAGATGCCCATCGATCTGGGGTTCATACGCCTGGTGCCGGAGACGAACTTTTTCTATCTCTGCCTCATCGCCCTGAGCGGCTCCCTGCTGCTGGCGCGCCACTATCAGAAAGTCTGGATCGGCCGCATGTGGACGGCTTTGCGGCAGGACGCCATCGGCGTGTCCTGCTTCGGCCTCGACGTGCCGCGCTTCAAGATCCTGACCGTGGCATTCGGCAGCATGTTCGCCGGCCTGGCCGGCTCGCTGTTTGCACATGAGATCGGCTTCATCTCGCCTGACGACTTCACGCTGCTGCATTCCGTCGAAGTGCTGGCGTCTGTGATCCTGGGCGGGATCGGCAACCTGTTCGGCGTGACGGTCGGCGCCATCATTCTGTCGGTCGCGCCGGAGAAACTGCGGTTCCTCGGCGACTACCGGCTGCTGATGTACGGCGCAATGCTGGTGGTCCTGCTCATCTATCGGCCCTTGGGGCTGCTGCCCGATCCCCGTCGCCGGTTCGAGTCTTTCTGAGGCGTCATGACCGCGTCGGCCACGCTCCTGGAGATACGCGGCGCCGCCAAATCGTTCGGCGGCGTGCAGGCGCTGGATGGCGTCGACTTGCACCTGGGTACCGGTGAAGTGCTGGGCGTCATCGGCCCCAACGGTTCGGGCAAGACCACGCTCTTCAATCTTCTGACCGGCGTGGTTCGCGCCAGCGGCGGCACGGCGCGGTTGGCGGGGGCCAATCTTCTCGACCTGAAGCCGTGGGAAATCTCCGCGCTCGGTGTTGCCCGCACGTTTCAGAACATCCGCCTGGCGTTGGGGCAATCCGTCCTCCAGAACGTGCTGGTGGGTGCCTACCGGCAGAACCGGACGTCGTGGTGGCAAGTGCTGCTGGCACCGCATACCGTTGCGGTGCGCGAGACGCAGGCCGTCGAGAAGGCCATGGAGGCGTTGCGCTTCGTTGCGCCGGCCTTGGCGGCGGCACCCGATCGGATTGTGGGCGAACTGCCGTACGCCGACCGCCGCCGGATCGAGCTGGCGCGCGCTGTCGTCGGCAATCCGCGCATCCTGCTGATCGACGAGCCCGCCGCCGGGATGAACCCGCACGAAACAGCGGAGATCGCCGACGATATTCTCCGGATCGCGGCCCGCGGCATGTCGATCCTGGTGATCGAGCACAAGATGAAATTCATCGCCACGGTGGCGCCGCGCATCGCCGTGCTCAACTTCGGCCGCAAGATCGCGGAGGGCAGCTATGAGCAGATCAGGACGGATCCGCACGTGCTAGCCTCCTACCTTGGACGCAAGGGCGACCACCTGGCCGCAAGTGGGGATCGATAGCCTTTCGCTGCAATCGGGATCACAGACATGACTGAACGCCGTGATGATGCACCGCTCCTGTTGGCCGGAGGCCCCGTTCACACCTTCGATCAGGCCGGCTCGGTCGCGCAGGCGGTGCTGATCGAGCATGGCAAAATCACCGATGTCGGAGCGCTGGCCGCACTGCGCGGCCGTGCCGGCGCAGGGCGGCGCGAGGTCGATGTCGGCGGCGCCACCATCATGCCGGGCCTGATCGACACCCACCCGCATCTGCTGCATTACGGTTCCTTGCAGGAACCACTGGTCGACATCCAGGACGCCACCAGCCATGACGACATCGTGCGCCGGATTGCGGCCCGCGCCCGCGACACGGCCAAGGGCGAATGGGTCATGACGACGCCGGTGGGCGAGGCGCACTACTTCATTACGCGGTCCTACAAGAACCTGAAGGAGGGCGAACTTCCCTCGCGCGAGGTGCTGGACCGCGCCACGGTGGATCACCCCGTCGTCATCCAGGCGTGGGCGCCGTCGCTGCCCAACGCGATCGCGTTCAACTCGGCGGCGCTGCGGCTGCTGAAGATCGATGCCACTACGCCGGAGCGCATCAGCAACGTCACGATCGAGAAGGGGAAGGATGGTGAGCCGACCGGGCGGATGTTCGGCTCGGTGACGAACTACTACAGCAACGATCCGTTCGCCAACAAGCTGTGGCTGCAGATCCCGTTCCTGAAGTACGAGCTGCTGGTGCCGGGCACCCAGCGCGCGCTTCAGGCCTATCACCGCATGGGCGTCACCGGCATCTACGAAAACCACATGATGGACAAGCGCCTGATCGACGCCTACCGGCAGCTGCGCGCCAAGGGCGCGCTGCGGATGCGGGTGATGGCCTCGCAGGAGGCCGAGTCGTACGGCATGCCCTGGAGTCGGCCGCGCACCATGGAAGACTTCATGGCGCGCCTGGAGGACGCCGCGCGCTCGATCGAGCTCACCGACGACTGGTTCCGGTTCAATGGCGTCACGATCATGTGGGACGGCACCTGCTTTCCTGGCGGCATGCTGATGCGCGAGCCCTACAAGGGCCCCTACGGCGAGAAGACGTGTGGCTATTTCCACATCACGCCCGAGAAGGCCGAGACCGTCATGCGCTTCTGCGCTGAGCGACGCATACGGCTCAACACCATGTGCATGGGCATCGCCGCGCACGACGAGAACCTGAGTCGGCTCGAGCGCATGGCGCAGCAATTCGACATTGCGTCGTTGAACTGGGTGCTGGTGCATGCCGTCTTCATCGAGCAGGAGCAGGTGGCGCGCTACGCCAAGCTCAACATGGACTTCACCACCTCGATGTCGTTCTGCTGGGGCAAGGGCGAGCTGTTCCGGCAGCGCATGGACAAGGTGCCGTTCGCCGACCTGATGCCGCTGCGGCGGTTCTTCGACCTGGGGTTCGCTGTGGCCGGCGCCACCGACTGGGGACCGAAGAACCCCTTCGAGCAGATCGAGCTTGCCATGACGCACGAGTTCGCCGGTTCCGGCTACCGCAACCTCGGACCGTCGCAGACGATCAGCCGGCGCGAAGCCGTGTCGATGTGGACGCGCGGCGCCGCGCAGGTGCTGCGCTGGAACGGTATCGGCTCGATCGAGCGAGGCCATCATGCCGACATCGCCATCATCGACCAGGACATCATAGCTTGCGACGTCGCGGCGATCGGCAATACCAAGGCGCTGGCGACCTTGGCCGGCGGCGAGGTAGTTCATGACACTGGATTGTTCGGCTAGGTTGCCATGCTGATCGACAATATCCTGTGGCAGCAGGCGCAGATGCGGCCGCGGAAGGTCGCGATGGTCTGCGGTGAGCGCCGCTTCACGTATGCCGAAACGGCCGACCGCACGCGGCGCCTGGCCCACGCGCTGCGCGGCTTGGGGATTCAGCCGGGACAGAAGGTGGCGGTTCTGGCCACCAACTGCGCCGAGCACGCCGAGGCGGTGTTCGCGATCGCAGCGATCGGCGCCGTCTGGGTACCGCTCAACTTCCGGCTCTCGGTGCCGGAGCTGGCCTACATCGTCGAGGACAGCGAGAGCGTGGCGGTCATCTTCACCGCCGACATGCTGGCCAGTGCTGCCGGTCTGCGCGATGGCGTGCACGGCGTGACCACCTGGATCAGCATCGGTGCCGCGCCGATCCCGCAGACGCACCACTACGACGACCTGCTGCGCCGGGGCGATAGTGGCGCGCTGCCCAGCGGCGCGGCGCCGGATGATCTCTTTTCGATCATGTACACCAGCGGCACCACCGGCAAACCCAAGGGGGTTATGCTGCCGCACCGCCGGTTCTTTGTCGGCACGATCCTCAGCACCATCGCGCTCAAGGCATCCGAGCACGACATCAAGCTGCAGGCGATTCCGCAGTTCCATGCCGGCGGCTACATCTACCAGCTGTGCCACATGGCGGCAGGCGCCACCCTGGTCATCCTGCCGCGCTTCGAGCCCGAGCCGACGCTGGCGCTGATGCAGCGGGAGCGGGTGACGGCGGCGGGCTTCGTGCCCTCGATGCTGCTGGCGCTGATCGAGGCGCCGTCGTTCCAGACGGCCGACTTCAGCGCGTTGCAGCGCGTGATGTATGGCGGGTCGCCCATTCCCGAGGATCGCCTGGCACGCGCGCTGGAGCGCATGGGTGCGAAGTTCCTGCAGACCTACGGGCAGACCGAGGCCGGCGTGCTGGTGAGCGTGCTCGACGATGCCGATCATGAGCGTGGGCTGCGCGATGCGCCGCAGCTGCTGCGTTCGTGCGGACGGGCGATGCTGGGCTACGACATCCGGATCGTCGATGATGCGGGCGTGCCGACGGACGGCATCGGCGAGCTTGCGGTACGCTCCGATTCGCTGATGACGGGCTACCTGAAGCGCGCGGATGAGACCGCGAAGACGCTGGTCGACGGCTGGTTGCGCACCGGCGATCTGGGCTGGCAGGACGACGCGGGCCGCTTCTACCTCGTCGACCGCAAGAAGGACCTGATCGTGTCGGGCGGCGAGAACGTCTATCCGATCGAGATCGAGCATGTGCTGTCCAGCCATCCCGACGTCCTGGATGTCGCCGTGATCGGCGTGCCCGATCCGCGCTGGGGCGAGGCGGTCAAGGCGGTGGTCGTCCGGCGGCCGGGCACGTCGGCTGACGAGGCCGGCCTGGTCGGCTTCTGCCGCGGCAAGCTGGGCGGCTTCAAGATCCCCAAATCGGTCGATTTCATCGATGCGCTGCCGCGCAATGCCTCGGGCAAGATCCAGAAGGTCATCCTGCGCGATCGCTACTGGGCGGGACACGCGCGCAAGATATAATCGGCCATGGCCAACAACATCGAACGCCAGCGGTTCGGACACCTGCCCGACGGCAACGACGTGGACGCCGTCGTCCTGCGCAACGCGGACGGCCTCAGCGCGAAGATCCTGACCTATGGCGCGACCCTTACGGCGCTGGAGGTGCCTGACCGCAACGGCCGATCGCGCAACGTCGTTCTCGGGTTCGAGACGCTCGACGATTACAGGCAGGCGAGGGGCCATCTGGGCGGCGTCATCGGCCGCTATGCCAATCGCCTGCGCAACGGGCGCTTCACGCTCGACGGCCGCGAGGTGCAGGTCTCG
>DATEIF010000335.1:0-7425 GCA_035279205.1 Vineibacter sp. | reverse complement strand
CCTCGGCCGGCCGGCACACATGGCAGCCGTGCGATCGGCAGGCGAAATACGCCGCTATCCGGAGCGCTTGTGATTTCATCCTTCCCCCGGAGGGGGAAGGTGGCGCGAAGCGCCGGAAGGGGGATGCCGCAATAGATTCGGTGTTACTTGGCACCATTCGAATCCACTCGAATATCCCCCTTCCGCCCCTTCGGGCACCTTCCCCCTCCGGGGGAAGGAACGGATCACTCGCTCCGAGCGAAGCGAAGGATCTTGCGGTGTCGGTATCGACACTGTCGGCGCTGATATTTCATCGGTGCCGACATTCTTTGAACGAACCACCGCAAGGTCTTCGCTTCGCTCAGGACGACGGCTGTGGCTGACTCCAGCAAGCAATGAACCGCTGCAGAGCCTGGAATCGCTGGTCGCTGACACACCTGTCATCCCGAGCGCAGCGAGGGATGACAGGCGCGCCTCACGTTCCACCGACGAGCGCTGGTTCAAAGAATCACTTATCGGCGCCATGAGAATCGACAATGGACGCGAAGGCCGGTCCGCCTGTATAGCAGGTGACGCTGACCGTCGTGTCATCCTGAGCGGGCAGAGGACGCGTCAGCCTGCCGATTGGCATGGGCTTGAGTCCCCGCCACGCCCACGGCGCCAATGGGAATCGAGGAGCCACCGCGATGGGCGACCTGAGATTCGGCTGGGGCAACAACAGCAAACTGAACACCAGCGCATCGCAATACGAGCTTCGTATGCGCTGGGAGGTTGCCACCGCCGCCACCGCATTCCACCGGCTTTTCAAGGTCGGCCTGCTGAGCTTCGTCGGCCGGGTGGTGAAAGTGTTCTCGCCGCCGCAGTCGGTCGGATTGCTGTTTGAGTTCGGCCCCGGCGAGCATGATCGTTTCGCGCAGCTTGTCGACAACCGCGCGTTCCCGCCCAAGACGCTGGCCGACGCCCTGCGCGAAACAATCGTGCCGTCGATTCTGATCCCGGACAATCCCGGTGCCGGGCATCGCGACGCCTGGTGGCGACAGCTCGCGGCAGGCGCCGCCATCGGTGCCAGCTTCCGCGAACAGGGCACCGATACCAGCGTGCATATCGCGTTCAACAAAACCCTGTGCGACGTGCATGTGGATCGCAGCGGCTTCGCCGTCACCAAGGACGGGTACCCGCATTGGGACTTGAACAACGTGTTGCGTCACCTGACCCTTGATCTGGCCGGCGACAAGCTGCCGTGGGTGCTGGGCTCGGTGGCCTACCTGGGCCGCAACAATCGCCCCATCTTCCAGGCCACGCTGCACCCGTGGCTCGCCGTCGACCTGCCGTCGCGCGACAACGATCGCACGGCCCTGAAGATCGGCCTGATGGTTACCGGGAACTTCTAGCGCCTGTCATCCCGGCGCAGCGAGGGATCGTCCGCGACGGGGGAACCAACGCCACCTATCGCGGCCACTGCCGCAGCGCCACGAGCCCGCCGTCGATCGGCAACAGGATGCCGGTCACCCAGCGCGACTCGTCCGACGCCAGATACACCGCGCCATGCGCGACGTCCCAGGCCGTGCCCTCGGTCTTCATCGGCACCATGTTCTTGCGCCGCTCGCGCGCTTCCTCGCCCATGCCCGCCACCATCGGCGTGTGCACCGAGCCCACGATGATGCAGTTGGCGCGGATGTTCTGGGTGGCGTAGTCGGCTGCCACCGACAGCGTGAAACCGTGCAGGCCGGCCTTGGCGGTGGCGTAGGCCACGGCCCCCGCGCTGCCCATCAGGCCCAGCGCACCGGCGATCGACGACACCATGATGACCGAGCCGCCGCCCCCCGCCTTCATCCGCGGCAGGCAATATTTGGTGCACAGCATGGTGGTGGTGAGATTGACCTCCAGCACCTTGTTCCAGGTCTCCAGGCTCACGCCCTCCGGCGTGCCCACCCCGCCGCCGATACCCACGTTGTTGTGCAGCACATCGAGCCGGCCGTAGGTGTCGACGGCGAATGCCGCCATCGCCTCGGCGACCTCGGGCCTGGCGACATCGCCGGCAAACACGGCGGCCTCGCCGCCCTCTTCCCTGATCTGCCGCGCGAGCTTTTCGGCGCGCTCGGCGCTGCGGTTGACCAGCACCACCTGCGCGCCTTCGCGCGCGAACAGGATGGCGGTCGCCATGCCGTTGCCCACGCCTTCGCCGCGCGGCGCCGCGCCCGTCACCACCGCCACCTTGCCCTTGAGACGTCCTGCCATGTCCTGCTCCCCATCGACACGCGGAACGTCATGCAACCGGTCCGCCGCCGGTTTGTACCCGCGATCGGCGATGGGAGAAGCCCCGCCGTTCGACGGCGCAGGCAAGGGTGGCCGCAAGTTATCCACAGCCTTGTCATCCAGGTGGAGGATTGACGGTGAGCGGACACTCATCTATATGAGCGAACACTCACTTCGAGGAGTGAGCGCGACGCCGGCACTGCCGGACCGGCCTTCCAAGGCGCCACCGCAGGATAGCACCCCGCGGTGGCATGCGAAACGAAGGCAGCGGGACAGAGCCAGGGCGGCGCGGACCTTGCACACCTCTTGAGGGTGGTGGGGAGCATAAGATGAGCGACGCCGAAGTCCTAATACCCCGTGATCTGCTGAAGCTCTGGCTGGCGTTCGGCCAGGAAACGCCGATGCCGCCGTCCCTGCGCCGTTACATGGAGGCGCGGTTCGGCACCGACCTGCAGGACGTCCGCATCCACACCGGCGCGGTCGCCGCGCATCTGTGCAACACGCTGAAAGCCCGCGCACTGACCCTGGGCAACGACATCCTGTTCGCCGACGGCGAGTACGAACCGTATGCGCCCGAGGGCCGCTGGCTGCTGGCGCATGAGCTGGTGCACGTCCTGCAGCAGCGCGCTGCCGCCGGCGCCATCCTGTCCTGGCGCGCCTCCTGGGGTTCACCGACCTCGGAGGTCGTGGCGCTGGGCGGTGACGATGATGATTGCGAGGCGGAAGCCGACCGCCTGGCGGCCGAGGTGATCGACGGCGGCCTGCGGTCCGCGGTCACGCCGGACCACAGCGGCGCCATCCGCGGCACGCGGCGTGTCGAGGCCACCGACGCTGCCGTGCATGACGCCCCGCCGCCGCGCACCGCATTCCGCCCGCAGCTGGTCGCCTCGGCCGGGTGACGCGCCGGGAGCGCGCCACTGGAGTGGCGCTAACTTACGCACTCACCTCACCCTGAGGCGCGGCCCACAGGGCCGCGTCTCGAAGGGTGGGCTACAACGCAGGCGCCGCAAACAGGCCCATGCCAGGACCAGATCCGTAACCCATCCTTCGAGACGGCCGCTGCGCGGCCTCCTCAGGATGAGGTTGGCGTCTGGAAGATCGTCAAAGTTAGCGCCTATGAGCGCGCCACTCCGGTGGCGCACCGCCCGGAGCGACAGCGAAGGGGCGGCCGATGGCGGCCGCGACTCGCTTCGCTGCCACCCAGCCAATGCGCCACTGGATGGCGCGCCCCTACCACCGATACTTCAACGTCGCCGACACAGTGCGGCGCTGGCCCAACGCGCACGCCGCGTCATAGACGCAGATATTGACCGCCGTCCTGTCGAACAGATTGTTGGCGTTCAACTGGAACGCGGCATCGCTGTCGCTGGCACCGACATAGCGACCCCCACTACCCGGCGTCAGACTGCTCAGCTTCCGGGAAGGCGTACTGCGCCCACAGGCCGGCCTGGTGCTTGAGAATGGACGGCAGCCGGCGGCCGCGCCCGCGTGGCAATCGTACCGATCATGATGACGTCATGACGAAGACGAAGCAGCTCGGCAGCCGTCGGGACTGTGGACGAAGCACGACATCCTTCACCGGCATCGCGCGCTCGGCTATCGTTGCATCCTGAACGTGCATCGCACGAGCCGTTCAAACCTGATGGGTCTCGTCAGAAAACAACTGGAGGAAACATGCACTACAAATTTCTGCTGGCCGCTGCGGCTGCCGCCAGTCTGGCCCTCGGCGGACCGGCGCTGGCCCAGGACAAGAAGAAGCTGGCATTTGTTGTCAATGCGTCCTCCGACTTCTGGAAGCTGGCCGAGGCCGGCGTGAAGAAGGCGCAAGGCGAACTGCCGAACTACCAGCTGCAGTTCCGCTATCCCGCCCAGGGTACCGCCGCGGCGCAGAACTCGCTGATGGATGACCTTGTCACATCGGGTGTTGCCGCGATCATGATCTCGTCGGCCGATCCGAAGAACTCCATCGACGCCTTCAACCGCATCGCGGGCCAGATCCCGCTCTTCACGACGGACTCGGACGCGCCCGACTCCAAGCGCATCGCCTATCTGGGCTCGTCCAACACCGATGCCGGCGTCCAGGCCGGCGAGGAGATGGTCAAGGCTATGGCCGGCAAGCCCGGCAAATGCATGGGCTTCGTGGGTTTCCTGGGCGCCGACAATGCCAAGGAGCGCATCGCCGGCTTCAGGAAGGCCATCGCGGGTAAAGGGATCGAGCTCGTGGACGTCCGCGGCGACGACGTGGACTTCACCAGGGCCCGCACCAACGTCGATGACGTCCTGGTGGCCAAGCCTGAGATCAACTGCATGGTCGGGTTCTATTCATACAATCCGCCCAAGATCTATGAGGCGCTGCAGGCCGCGGGCAAGCTCGGCAAGATCACCGTGGTGGCGTTCGACGAGGATCCGGTCACGCTGGGCGCCGTGAAACAAGGCTCGTTCGCCGCGACCGTCGTTCAGCAACCCTTCGAGTGGGGCTATCAGGGCATGAAGCTGATGGCGAAGTATCTCGAAGGCGACAAATCCGGCGTGCCGCAGGACAAGCTGATCATCGTGCCCACCAAGGTGATCAACAAAGGCAACGTCGAGGCGTTCGAGGCCGACCTGAAGGCAAAGATCGCCAGCGCCCGCTAAGGCACTCCTGCGAGCGCGGGGCGTCCCGCCCGCTCATGTCAGGCGAAAGGGTCGCTTTCGCCTGATGCGGGCCGGAGGCCCGCGCTCCCAGGTTAAGCCATGTCCGCCACCGCCCCCTCGCCTTCGCCGACGGCCGAGCAGCCCTTTCTGCGGCTGCGCGGCGTGCGGAAATCCTATCCCGGCGTCGTCGCGCTGGCCGGCCTGGACCTTGAGGTCCGCCGCGGCGAAGTCATCGGTCTGGTCGGCGAGAACGGCGCCGGCAAGTCGACCCTGATGAAGATCCTGGGCGGCGTCATCGCCCCCGATCGCGGCACGATCGAGTTGGACGGCGAGCCGCGCGCGGCTCTGACGGTCAGCCAGTCGATCGGTGCCGGCATCGCTTTCGTCCATCAGGAACTCAATCTCTTCGACAATCTCGATGTCGCGGCCAACGTGTTCATCGGCCGCGAACCGCGCAAGTACGGCGTGTTCCATCTCGTCGACACCGAGCGGCAGCGGGCGACGGTGGCGCCGCTGCTCAAGCGGCTGGGGGCGAATTTCGGTCCCGAAGTACCGGTCCGTCGGCTGTCGCTGGCACAACAACAGATCGTCGAAATCGCCAAGGCCCTGAGCTACGACGCGCGCCTGATCATCCTCGATGAACCGACATCCAGCCTGCCGTTGCGGGAGACCGAGAAGCTGCTCGAGGTCATCAATGGCCTCAAGGCCGACGGTATCGCCACCATCTTCATTTCGCACCGGCTGCACGAGATAGAACGCGCCTGCGATCGCGTGATCGTGCTGCGCGACGGTCAGCTCGCGGGCCAGCTCGAGCGCGCCGAAGTCACCTATCAGAAGCTCGTCCGGCTGATGATCGGCCGCGACCTCAAGGTCGTCTATACGGCCCCTGGCACGCCACGCGGCGAGGTTGTGCTGTCGGCGCGGGCGCTGCGCACGGCGGCCTATCCGCATCATCCGGTGGACCTGGATCTGCACCGCGGCGAAATCCTGGGCCTTGCCGGGCTCGTCGGCTCCGGCCGCAGCGAGCTGGCCCGGGCGATTTTCGGCATCGATCCGATCTATGGCGGGTCGCTCACCCTGGACGGCGACCCGCTCGCCATCACCAGCACCCGCAGCGCCACCGGGCGCGGCATCTTCCTCGTGCCGGAGAACCGCAAGGAGGCCGGCATCCTGCTCGACATGTCGATCGCGCAGAACATCACCTTGCCCAACCTCGAGGCCTATGCGCGTGCCGGCATCGTCTCGCCGGCCGCCGAGGCGCGGCGCGCCGAACGGAGCAGGGTCGATCTCGATATCCGTACGCCCGGCGTGGCGGTGCGTACCGGCGCCCTGTCGGGCGGCAACCAGCAGAAGGTCGCGCTGGCCAAGTGGCTGGCGATGAATCCGCGCGTCATCATTCTCGACGAGCCGACCCGCGGCATCGACGTCGGGGCGAAGTTCGAGATCTACCGCCTCATGCGCGGACTGGCGGATGCCGGCGTGGCGGTGCTGATGATCTCTTCCGACATGGAAGAGGTGATCGGGGTTTCCGACCGCATTGCGGTGATGCACGAGGGACGTATTTCCGGGATGCTGGATCGCGATCAGTTCAGCGAGGAAAATGTGCTCATGCTCGCCGTGGGCCGCGGCATCGGCGGCGAGGGAGTGAAGGCGTGACCAAGAAAGACCTGGGCCTGTTGATCCTGATCCTCGTCGTCGGTCTCGGCGTCTATCTGCTCAATCCGCTGTTCCTGTCGCCCAACAATCTTGCCAACACGGCCAATCTCATCGCCCTGTTCGGCCTGTTCTCGATCGCTCAGGGCTTCGTCATCATCACCGGCGGCATCGAGCTCTCCGTCGGCTCGATGATCGCCTTGCTGGGCGTGCTGTTCGTCGACATGGTCGGCCGGCTGGGCGTGCCCTGGCCGCTGGCAGCGGCGATCGTCATGGGCATCGGCCTGCTGCTGGGCCTTGCCCACGGGCTGCTGATTGCCAAGCTGCACATACAGCCCTTCGTGGTGACGCTCTGCGGCCTGCTGATCTACCGCGGCGCGTCGCGGGGCTATACGGCCGACGCCACCGCGGGCTTTCCGTTCGGCACCACCTATCCCGGTCTCGATTTCTTCGTGGCGCGGCCCTGGGGCATTCCGACGTCGGTGTTCGTCCTGGCGGTGGTGGCCGTGATCACCTGGATCGTGCTGCACCGCTCGGTATTCGGCCGCTACCTCTTCGCCGTCGGAAAGAACGAGGAAGCCGCCAAGTTCTCGGGCATCCGCACGGGTGCAGTAATCATCGCCGCCTATGTGATCTGCGCCGGGCTCACTGCGCTGGCCGCGATTTTCTTTGCCATGTATACGCGATCGGTACAGCCTTCAGGCCACGCCAATTTCTATGAGTTGTACGCGATTGCTGCCGCGGTCTTGGGAGGGTTCTCCCTGCGCGGGGGCGAGGGCTCGATTGTCGGCGTCATTCTCGGCACGATCCTGCTTCAGGTGTTGCAGAACCTCGTCAACCTGCTGGGCATCCCGTCGTCGCTCAATTTCGCCGTGATGGGCACGGTCACCCTGATCGGCGTAT